>CAYRAC010000171.1:0-7578 GCA_964422045.1 uncultured Steroidobacteraceae bacterium | reverse complement strand
ATGTGCTGCAGATTGCCCTGCGCCCAGCGGCGGTCGCGAACCGCCACGTCGATCAACGACGGCGGGGATTCTTCCCAGGAGCCGTGATAGTCGGTCTCCATCCGAACCTTCCAACCGGTGCGGCGCATCAGCGCAGCCTCGACGAAGTCGTGCGACAAAATGAAGCCGCCGAACGGCTTGCGGCCAGAGAGTTTGGGCAAACCGCAGTTTTCCGCGAACGCGGCCATGCGAATGATGGCGTTGTGGCCCCAATAATTGCAGCTGTCGCCCGACCAGGCACTCAAGCCGCGAGTAATCACGGGGCCGTAGACGCAGGCCGCGAATTGCTGCAGGCGGCCGAAGAAGGTGGTGGCACCGATGAGCTGCGGAGCGGTTTGCAGGATTCCGAGGTTGGGATCCGCCTGCATGCTCTGTACCAGTCGTTGCAGAGTCGCAGCGTCGATCAAGCTGTCGGCATCCAGCACGATCATATGATCGTAGCGCCCGCCCCAGCGCGTGACGAAGTCCTCGAGGTTGCCGGATTTGCGCGCGATGTTCTGCCAGCGGCGCCGATACCACACCGGCATGACGGTGGACAGTGATTTGCGCAGCGCGTCGACGCTCAGCGTCTCGCGAATCCACGCATCCGCGTCGGTCGAGTCGGAGAGAATGACGATCTCGAAACTTTGTTGCGCGTTGATTTGCGCCAGCGCCTCGGCCATGGCGCGCAATGCCGACGTGGTGCGCAGCGGATCTTCATTGTAGATCGGCATGACCAGCGCCGTCAGCGAGGCGCGTCCATCCGGACGGGGTACCGGGTCACGCCGTTTGGATGCGCCCGCCAGCACCGAGCCCGCCGCAAACGCGATCCAGCCCAGGGATATCGCGAAGAAGAAGATCATCAAGCCCTGCAGAAAAGTCATGCTCGCGAAGCGCACCACTTGCAGCATTTGATACACGCCGTAGGTGGTTACGCCGACCGAGGTCGTGATCAGAATGAAGCGTGCATACAGCACCGCCGCGCCGCGTCCGGCGCGCGCGCGCCGTGGTGGTTTGTAGCGCAAATCCTGCGCCGGCATATGCAACGGACTCTCGGGAGGCATGCCGCCCGACGTCAGTCGCGGTGCCGCGACGGCGGCCTTCAGCTGGAGGTCCATCGATACAGCCATGTTTCGGTGACCGGCCGATCGCCGCGCATGATTCGCATGCGCAGTTCGATCAACTCTGCGTCGCGCGGATCGATTTCGAAACTCGCCCGCAGGCCATGCAACGCACTGTTCGCCATCAGCGCAGCATTCGAGATTTTTCCTGCGGACGCGGATAAGTCGAGGCGCAGTCCATCCACTTTGTCGCCGGCGCCGACAAAATCCAATAAGAATACGCGCCGTTTGCCGTCAAGACTGGCGCCGGAGCGGGTGGCGATGGTTTTTGCCAGCCCCTTGGGCTGCGCCGGTTCCGCAGACCAATTTATGCGGTAGGCGAAATGCGCCGGGTGCGCGGCCGTGAGGGGCTGCGCGGTACGCCAGAACGCCACGATGTTGTCGTTGGTCTCTCGTCCCGACGGAATCTCGACCAGTTCGACGGATCCCGGGCCCCAGTCGCCTTGGGGCTCAACCCAGGCGCTGGGCCGGCGTTCGTACTGGGCGTCGAAATCCTGAAAATCGCTCTGTTGTCGCGAGCGCTGCACCAGCCCGAACCCGAGCGGCTGCTGGGTGGTGAAGCTCGATACTTGGAGCTTGATGGGATTCGCCAGCGGACGAAAAATCTGCTCGCCCGATTTCATCTCGATCTGCAGCCCGTCGGAGTCGTGGACTTCGGGCCGATAGTCATCGAGATGTCCGCGGTTGGTTTCGTCGAATAGAAACATCGAGGTGAGCGGCGCGATACCGGCAACGCGGATGTCCGAGCGCGGAAACAAAGTGAGGTCGACGTCCATGGCGGTCTCGACGCCGGGCTGCACGGTGAAACGATACGCGCCCGTCGTCGATTCGCTCTCGAGCAGGGCGTATATGACGATGGCGGTCGAGTGCGCGGCCGGTCTCTCGATCCAGAAATGCGTGAACGCCGGGAATTCTTCGCCGGAAGGTTCCGCGGTATTGATCGCCAGACCACGGGCGGATAGGCCGTACAGCAGATTCTTGGCGACTGCGCGGAAATAACTCGCACCTTGGAAAACCAGGAATTCGTCCCAAACCTTGTTCGAATTGATACGGCCGCGCACGCGAAATCCGGAGACCGGCAGGGCCACCTTGCCGAGTTGCCCGGGGAACGTCGATTGCAGGTCGAACATCGCCGGCGTCGCAACCAAATCTTCCGCGATGCCATCTTGCACGGTCGACACCGTGACCGCCGTCTGCAGGTTGTTGGCGGCCCGCAATAGCTCCAGTCGAAACGGCAGCTGCTCGGCACGCCAGATGTCGGCGTCGGGGTTGAATCGAATGCTGCGATATTGTTCCGGGCTCAACTTGTCGAGAGCGGCGGGCAGTCGATTGCGCTGCGGCGCATAGGGTGTGGTGGCGCGTCGCTTGGCGTCCGCAAGCAGCGTATCGAAGGTAAAGGGATACGTGGCCGGCGGCTTTTCGGGAGCCGGCGCATTGGCGCCGTGCGCTGCAACCGCCGTCAGGGTGAGCGCCAGCACCAGCAATGTATTCGCGATTGAAACGGGCAAGGCTCCCTCGTTTGCCGGTAGGGCGTCGGTGCGAGCCCACTAACCTTGATGAAACTGTCGAGGTCTGTCAACGTGCATTGTATGGCGGCCCACGCTCCTTCTGGCCAGGAACCGCAAAGCGCCCGCGCGGTGCTGATGGTGCGGCCGGCGAGCTTTGGCTTCAATGCAGAGACCGCCGCCAGCAATGCTTTTCAGCAGGCGCCGCGGTCCGCGGATAGCGCGGCACAAACGCTCGCGCTGAATGAATTCGATGGTTTGGCACGGGCCCTGCAGAACGCCGGTATCGAGGTGTTGGTTGCACCCGACAGCGATCAACCGCGCAAGCCCGACGCGATTTTCCCCAACAATTGGCTGAGCTTCCATTTCGACGGCACGGTGGTGCTGTATCCGATGTTGGCTGCCAATCGGCGCTCTGAGCGGCGCGAGGAGATTCTCGGTCAGGTGGTGCGCGAGGGACGGTTTCGCGTCGCGCGCACGGTCGATCTCACGCATCGCGAGGCCGAGGGGAAGTTTCTCGAGGGAACCGGCAGTGTTGTCTTGGATCGGGCGAATCGTGTGGCTTACGCCAGCTTGTCAGCGCGTACCGACTTGGATGTACTCGGAGAGTTTGCCCAGCTGCTCGACTACGAACTGATCACCTTCGAAACCCGAGACGTGCACGCCGCGCCCGTGTACCACACCAATGTGGTGATGGCCATCGGCAGCAGATTCGCGGTGGTCTGCGGCGCGGCGATCGCGCAGCCGCTGCACCGCGATGCTGTTTTCAACAGGTTGCGGGCTGCCGGCCACGAGATCGTCGATATCACGCTGCCGCAGATGTGCAATTTCGCCGGCAATCTACTGGAACTCGCCGCCGCGGGCGGCCCGGTCATCGCACTGTCGACAACGGCCTGGCGCAGTCTCAAAACCGCACAGCGACGAATGCTCGAGTCGCACGCGGCGCTGGTGCCGGCGAATATTCCCACCATCGAACGAATCGGCGGCGGCGGCGTGCGCTGCATGCTCGCGGAACTGCACCTGCCGAAACGCCTATAATCCGCTCATGCTGGAACTCGGGGTCAAGTTGCTCATCGGGTACTTGCTCGGCACGCTGCTGGGCAGTTTGATCTTGGGCCGCCTGCGCGGAGTCGATATCCGCGGCCTGGGCAGCGGCAATGCCGGCGCGACCAATGCGTTGCGAACTCAGGGAAAGCTGTTTGCATTCCTCGTATTGCTGATCGACGTCGCCAAAGGAGCGCTCGCGGTGTTGTGGCTGCCGACGGCGACGCTGCCGGCGGTGGGTATCGACCCCGACGTACCGCGCGAGTGGTTGACACTCGGCTGCGGCTTGGCCGCGATCGTCGGCCACGTCTATCCCGTGTGGTTCAGTTTTCGCGGCGGAAAAGGTGCCGCGACCGTCGTCGGGGTGATCGCGGCGGTGGAATTGCGTCTGCTCGTGCCGCTGCTTGCGAGTTGGTTCATCGTGCTGCTGCTGTCGGGTTATGTGAGCCTTGCCAGCATGCTGTCCGGCGTCGCGCTGGTCGTGGCGGTCTGTGTGCTCGAGCCGGGCAATGTGCCGCTGTTGGTGTTTTGCACGGCGATCGCACTGTTCATCATCTATACCCATCGCAGCAATATTTCGCGCTTGCGTGCGGGTCAGGAGCATCGCGTGCAACGACTATGGCTGTTTCGATCGCGAGCCGCTTAGCGCACCCGCCGCTTCTGGTGCTGCTGGCCGATGGCCGGCAGCATTCCGGTGAACGGCTCGCGCAGGCACTCAATGTGACGCGCGCGTCCGTGTGGAAGGCGGTGGAGCGCCTGCGCGCCTTGGGTTTGGAGGTGCAAGCCGCGCCGCGGCGCGGCTACCGCTTGCCGAATCCGGTCGAGTTGTTGGATGTGCGGCGCATCGGCGCAGAATTTGATCCACTGCGGGTTGCTCGGCTGCGCAATCTCGAACTCCTGTTCGACGTGGATTCGACCAACAGCCGATTGCTCGCCGCGGCGGCGCCGCCCGCGGGCTCTGCGGACGCTTGCTTGGCGGAATTTCAGCATGCCGGTCGTGGCCGCCGCGGCAGGCGTTGGATTGCGCCGTTCGGCGGCAGCGTGGCGCTATCGATGGCCTGGAGCTTCGCGGGCGGAGCGCAGCTTGCGGCGCTCAGCCTCGCCGCCGGGGTCGCCGTGTGGCGTGCGCTGGCGCGCGCCGGTGCGCGCGGCGTGACTCTCAAGTGGCCGAACGACATCTGGTTCCAAGACCGCAAGATCGGCGGCGTGTTGACCGAGTTGCGTACCGAATCCGGCGGTCCCGTGCATGCCGTGATCGGTGTCGGCATCAACGTCGCCTTGGGCGCGGCGGCACGCCGCAAGATCGAAGCGAGCGGAGTGCAGGTCGCGGCGCTGGCGGACGCCTGTGCTGCCGCGCCGTCGCGCAACTTGCTGGCCGGCGCCCTGTTGGATGAGCTTTTGAGTATGCTGGTCGAATTCGAGCGAGCAGGCTTCGCCGCCTTCCGGGAGAATTGGATGGAACTCGATGCCCTCGGCGGCCGGCAAGCGAAGGTATTGCTCGGCCCGATGGTGATTTCGGGCACGGCGCGCGGTGTCGATGAGGACGGAGCCCTGCTGCTCGAGACGGCCCATGGGACGCAACGATTCGTGTCCGGCGAGGCCAGTTTGCGCGTGCAAGAGGGTGATCCTTGACGTTGTTAAAAGGCCTTGTCCTCTGCCTGGTGCTGGCGAACGTCGGCTACTTCCTGTGGGCCCGCGGTATCGACACTGCGCCGCAAGCGCCGTCCCAAGCGGCTCCCGGCTCGCTCAAGCTCGCCTCCGAAGCCGTCCAAGGCAACCTCGCCAGCGGCACCGCCGCCGGCGGTGCGATTGCGGGCCCCAAGGGCGTTGCGGCCAACAGCAGCGCGACCAACAACGGCGTCGCGGCCAATGGGGCTGTCACTGCCGACAACGGCGCCACCGCGAACAGCGCCCCCTCCGCGGTGAGCGGCGCGCCGGATGCGGTTGTCGCGGACGCCGGCGAGGCGGGAAAGCCGGCGCTGCTCAACAATGTGCAGCGCTGTATCAGCGTCGGACCGTTCCGCGACGTGGCGGAAGCCGCGCATGCGGCAACGACCCTGCGCGGCGGCGGCTACGATCCACGGCAGCGCGTCGCGGACGGCGATGTCTGGGCGGGAGTCTGGGTTTATTTGCCGCTGCCGGCTGCGCGCGCCGCCGGCGATCAGATTCTGGCGAAACTCAAGGCGGGCGGTATCGATGATGCGCTGGAAATGCCCGGACCGACCGAGGGTTCGGTCATATCCCTCGGTTTGTACAGCGAACCGAAGCGCGCCCAGGCCAGAGTTGCTCAAGCGCAGGCGTTGGGGTTCAATCCGGGCGTAGCAGACCGTAAGCGCACCGGCAATGTGTATTGGATAGACATCGACTTGAAACCGACCGACAGTTTGTTGAATCCCGCAGATTTGCAGGGCGAATCAGGACGCATCGTGCGCCTTGAAGTGCGGGCTTGTCCGTCGGTTGCCGGGGCCACGCCTTGAATGCACGCGAGGCCAGCTTGAAGTTCTTCGGCGGCATCGGCGCTGTGTTTGGCTATGGGTGTCTGCTGGCATTTCTCTATCTCGTCGGACTGCAGGCCTACCGCTGGTTTCGCGACGGTGAATGGACGCACATCGGGGTGAACGAAGGCCTGCGCGCAGGCCTCGCGCGCTGCTGCGTCAAGGAAGGCGATACGGGCCGGCTCGCGGATTTCGTGCAATGGCTCGACGCGCCGGTGAATTGGCTCGGCTTACACAAGGTTTTCGAAGTGTTACCGGCCTCGTTGGCCATATTCGCGGTCAGCATAGCCGGCAATTGCCTGTTCATCTATTGTCGGGATCGCCTCGACGGGCGCGAAATCCAGCCTTGACGGTAGCGGCTGTCTGCAGCGCCCGACCGTGAATGACATCCCATGTTGACGCTGTTGCGACTGAAGACGCTGCTGCGGAGCGTGATTCTGCCGCCCACCGGGCCGCTGCTGCTCGCGGTTCTAGGCATCGTTCTGATCAAGCGTCGACCGCGCCTGGCGCGAGCCTGCCTGATCGCTGCTATCGGCACGCTTTGGCTGCTGTCGACACCGGTGATCTCCGATGCGCTGGTCCGGTGGGTCGAGCGTTACCCGCCACTGGTCATATCGAGTACCGGCGGCGCTCAGGCGATCGTGATTCTGGGCGGCGGCGGAGAGCGGGCATTTGCGCCGGAATACGGCGGCCCGGCTGCGGACCCGACCCTGCTCGAAAGGCTGAGCTATGGCGCGTACCTCGCGCGCAACACCGCGTTGCCGATACTGGTGACCGGCTATCACATCGAGGCCATGGCGATGCAAGCGAGCCTCGAGCGCAATTTCGATCTCACGCCGCGTTGGGTCGATGCGGATGCATACGACACTTTCGAGAATGCGACCAACTCAGTGCAGTTGCTGAAGACGGCCGGCATTCATCGCATCATCCTGGTCACCCATGCCACGCACATGTGGCGCGCCGTGCAAGAGTTCAACGCTGCCGGCATCGAAGTCGTGCCGGCACCCGTGGGAATCAGCGCCGAGCGCGAACCCGGACTCGGGCGCTACATTCCAAACCCCGAAGGGCTGCTGCGCGCAAATGTCGCGCTCTACGAAGTGCTGGGCGAGCAAGTGCGCAACGTGCTCGCCGCTCTGCACCTGCGCCGGCACTGAAGGGACGGTGAGCGAGGCGAACCAATTTCGATTGCTGCGGGAACGGCGTTTCCTGCCATTTTTCATCACTCAAGCCTGCGGGGCATTCAACGACAATTTATTCAAGAATCTATTGGTGATTCTCGTGACCTATCAGGCGATGCGTTGGAGCACGCTTCGACCCGAGTTGCTGGCGAACATCGCAGCCGGTTTGTTCATCCTGCCTTTCGTCGTGTTTTCGGGAATTGCCGGTCAGCTGGGC
>CAYRAC010000170.1:4708-7579 GCA_964422045.1 uncultured Steroidobacteraceae bacterium | reverse complement strand
CGACGCTCAAGTGGTACTACTCGCTGCTCAACAACGAGGAAATACTCGATGCGGCATGGATTTCTCTCAAAGTCGCCGTCATCAACGCCTCCGGCTCAGTGATCTTGGGCACCTTGGCCGGCTTCGGCCTGGCGCGCTTCAGTCAGTTCCGCGGCCGCTTCTCACTGAATGCGATGACGACGGCGCCGCTGGTCATGCCGGAGGTCATCACCGGCCTGTCGCTGCTGTTGCTGTTCGTCGCTCTCGAACAGCTGATCGGTTGGCCGGCCGGACGCGGTATCACGACCATGACGATCGGGCACATGACCTTCTCGATGGCCTATGTCACGGTGATCGTGAACTCGCGGCTGGCGAGCTTCGATACGGCGCTCGAGGAAGCCGCCATGGATTTGGGTGCGCGCCCGCTCAAGGTGTTTTTCGTCATTACGTTGCCGATCATTTTTCCTGCCATCTTATCGGGATGGCTGCTTGCTTTTACGCTTTCGTGGGATGATCTGGTCATCTCGAGTTTCACGTCGGGTCCCGGCAGCAGTACGCTGCCCATGGTGGTGTTCTCCAAGGTGCGTTTGGGGGTGAGCCCTGAAATCAATGTGCTCGCCACCATCACGATCGCGGTGGTGACCATGATGATCGTCGGCGTGAGTCTGTGGATGGCGCGGGTCGCCAAGCTCGATAAGGCGGCGGCCTAGCCGGCGCCGCTCATACAGTTAAGGGACACCGATGAACAATCAACTCGACCCATTGGCACACGCCAAGGACACGTTGCTCGATCTTGCGATCCGCTTCGGGCCGAAGGTGCTGGTGGCAATCCTCATCATCAGCGTCGGTTTCTTCGTCGCAGGCTGGGTTGGCCGTGCGGCCGCGCGCGGGTTGCGGCGCTTCGACCTCGAGCCGCCGGTGCGCCAACTCCTGACGCGGGTCGCGCGGGTGCTGGTTGTCGGTTTGTTCGTCATCATGGCGCTGCAGAATCTCGGCGTCGAATTGCTGCCGTTGATCGCCGGGCTCGGCGTCGCCGGCGCCGGCATCGCGCTCGCCACGCAGGGCGTGCTCAGCAATATGGTCGCCGGCCTCACCATCATTTTCACCAAGCCGTATCGCGTCGGTGAATACATCGCGATCGCCGGGGTTGAAGGGCAGGTCGAGAGCATCACGCTGTTCAATACCGCGCTGACGCATCCCGATCGTTCGCGGATCATCGTGCCCAATCGCAAGGTGGTCGGCGAAATCCTTCACAACTACGGCCGTATCCGCCAATCGGAGATTCGCGTCGGCGTCGCCTACGAGTCGGACCTTGCGCTCGCGCTCGCCACCATTCGCGACCTGGTGCATGCCAACCCGCGCGTATTGGCGGAACCGACGCCCGTGATTCAGGTGATGACGCTGGCCGATTCGGCGGTGCAAATTGCCGTCAAGCCGTGGGTTGCGGTCGGCGATTATATCGCCGTCGCCGGCGAGCTCAATTTGTCGCTGGTCGAGGGACTGCGCCGGCACGGGATCGGTATTCCTTACCCGCAGCGTGAAGTGCGTCTGATCGGCGGCTAACGCTGCGCCTGATCGATACGATGCGCGATTTTGCACTCGAGGTTTTTTTCTCTCGCTGGGAGTTCGCCGCCAAGTACAACATGGCCGCTTCCGACAGCGAGAGCATGACGCTGGCGCAGCTGTTGGCGCTGGCGGACCCCGCGGATCGCGCCGAGTTCGACGGGGTCAGCTTGGGTTACACGCAGACCTTCGGTGCACCGGCGTTGCGTGCCGAGATTGCCAGCACCTACGAATCGATCACGGCCGGGCAACTGCTGTGTTGCGCAGGCGCCGAGGAGGCAATCTACATCGCGATGCAAGTGCTGCTGCGTCGCGAAGACCACGCCATCGTCATCACGCCCAACTACCAGGCGGCCGAAACCGTGCCGCTCGGCATTTGCGAGGTGACCGGCGTGGCGCTCGATATCGACCGGCGATGGGACCTCGATATCGATCGCTTGAGGGCGGCGCTCAAGCCGAACACGAAGTTGCTCTCCATCAATTTTCCGAATAATCCAACCGGCAAGATCATTTCTCGGGCAACGTTCGAGGCAATCGTCGAAATCTGCAGCGCGCGCGGCATCTGGCTGTTCAGCGACGAGGTGTATCGGTTTATGGAACGCGATCCGGCGCAACGCCTGCCGCAGGTGGCCGATGTCTATGAGCGCGGTGTTTCCTTGAACGTCATGTCCAAAGCCTACGGCTTGGCGGGACTGCGGATCGGCTGGCTGGCGTGCAAGGATCCCGCAATGCTCGTGCGCTTCGAGCGCTGCAAGCATTTCCTGTCGATATGCAATGCGGCGCCTTCGGAGGTGCTCGCGCGCATTGCGCTCAAGGCGAAGGATCAGCTGCTGCAGCGAAACCGGCGCATAGTGCGCGAAAATCTCGCGGTCTTGAACGGGTTTTTCAGCGACTATGCGCATTTGTTCGACTGGCGCGAGCCCGACGGCGGCTGCATAGGCTTCATCCGCTATCTGGGGGCGGAGGGGGTCGAGGAGTTTACGCGCCGGCTGCTCGAGGAGTCGGGCGTGCTGTTTCTGCCGTCGAGCGTCTACCGGTCAGAGCTCGGTCCGGTGCCGGAGAATTGTCTGCGCGTGGGGTTCGGGCGCGCGCACGTTCCGGCGGGCGTCGCGGCGCTGCGTGGCTGGCTCGAGGAGAACGGGAAATGAGCGCATGCCCGCCTCACACCAATACCCGTTCGATGCCGCCGCTGTTGGCGCGCTGTACGTATTGCGGGAGCCAATCCGGGCCCAATAAGTTCTTGGCGATCTCGACCACGACGTAGTCGGCGTCCGTGTCGGTATCGTCGTTGTAGCGCTTCAGGCCCTGCAAACACGAAGGACACGAGGT
>CAYRAC010000170.1:0-4698 GCA_964422045.1 uncultured Steroidobacteraceae bacterium | reverse complement strand
GGTCAATATATTGACGGCGTCGCGGTGTCAGTCTGCGCGAATTTCCTCGGCAGCGGAACGAATCTCCTCTTCCTTGCGAAAGCGCACTTGTGTCGAAATATCAGGGCGCGTGACGGCGAGCGTGCCGGCCTCGCCGCAGCAGCGCTCGTTCTTCTCGATCTGCCCGTTTTGCGCGCTGTTCATCAGCGTGTTCACCACCAGCAACGGATCGTGCTTCTTCATCGGCGAGTGACAGGGGTCATGATACATATAGCGCACGCCGGTGACGTTTTCCAGATGCACCCCTTTCTCCATGAGATACTCGTGAATATCGATGATCTTGCAGCCGGGAAAGATATCTTCGAATTTATACCCCTGCAGCTGATCGAAACAGGTGCCGCAGCTCACGACGACGGTTTTGATGTCCAGATAGTTCAACGTATTGGCGACGCGGTGGAACAACACGCGGTTGTCGGTGATGATTTTTTCCGCCTTGTCGAATTCGCCGGCGCCGCGCTGCGGATACCCGCAGCACAGATATCCGGGCGGCAATACGGTTTGCACACCGACGTGCCACAACATGGCCTGGGTCGCGAGTCCGACTTGCGAGAACAACCGTTCGGAGCCGCAGCCCGGAAAATAAAACACCGCCTCGGACTCGGCGTTCGTCTTGTGCGGGTCGCGGATGATCGGCACGTAGTTGCGGTCTTCGATATCGAGCAGCGCGCGCGCCGTCCTGCGCGGCAATCCTCCCGGCATGCGCTTGTTGACGAAATGGATGACCTGCTCCTTGATCGGCGCCCGTCCCTCCGTCGCCGGCGGCCGCTTGGTCTGCGCCCTGGCAAAGGTATTGAGTGCGCGGTTCGCCAAGCGCTGTCCCTTGTAACCCCAGTCGATCAGGAGCTTGCGCGTCAGCTTGATGGTTTGCGGATTGGTGGCGTTCAAGAAGAACATCGATGCCGCCGTCCCCGGGTTGAAGCGTTTCTTGCCCATGCGGCGCAGCAGATCGCGCATCGCCATCGAGACGTCTCCGAAGTCGATGTCGACCGGGCAGGGCGCCTCGCACTTGTGGCACACCGTGCAATGATCGGCGACATCCGACAGTTCGTCCCAATGCTGGAGCGAAATCCCGCGGCGAGTCTGTTCCTCGTAGAGAAACGCCTCGATCAGGAGCGACGTTGCCAAGATCTTGTCCCGAGGTGAGTACAGCAGATTGGCGCGCGGCACATGGGTGGCGCACACCGGCTTGCATTTACCGCAGCGCAAGCAGTCTTTGATGGCATCGGAGATGGTGCTGATGTCCGATTGCTGCATGATCAACGACTCGTGTCCCAGCAAACCGAAGCTCGGCGTGTAAGCGCGGCGCAGGTCCGCGCCCGGCATCAGTTTGTGCTTGTTGAAGCGGCCTTCAGGGTCGATGCGTTGCTTGTAGGCGCGGAATGAGGCGAGTTCCGCCTCGGTCAGAAACTCCAGCTTGGTGATGCCGATGCCGTGTTCACCGGAAATCACGCCGTTGAGATTGCGGGCGATTCGCATGATGCGCGCCACGGCGCGGTTGGCGGTGTGCAGCATCGCATAGTTGTCGGAATTCACCGGAATGTTGGTGTGTACGTTGCCGTCGCCGGCATGCATATGCAGCGCGACGAAGACACGTCCTTGCAACACGCGTTTGTGCACCGCCTCGCACTCGGCGAGCACCTGGCTGAATGCCGCGCCGGCGAAAATGCGCGTGAGGACTTGCCGCACTTCGGCTTTCCAGCTCACCCGAATGCTGCGGTCCTGGAGGCGATCGAAAATAACTCCCGTATCCTCGGCCGGCGGCTCGATCTCGAGCGCCTCAAGATCAGTGCGCGCCGCGCCCACCGGGGTATCCATCGCGCCGAGCAAGTACTGCCAGCGCGCGCGCACGCGGCCGAGCAGCTCGCGGACTTCGGTGCGACGCCCGAGGTCGACGTCCGCGGTCTTGCCCGGTTTGATCTCGCCGGAGAAATAGTCGTCGAGCCCATCGAGCAGCTCGAGTTTGTTGCCGATCGACAGCTCGATATTGATCCGCTCGATGGCATCGGTGTATTCGCCGAGGCGATCGAGCGGAATGACCACATCCTCGTTGATCTTGAACGCGTTGGTGTGCTTGGCGATCGCCGCGGTTCGAGCGCGATCCAGCCAGAACTTGCGGCGCGCCTCGGGACTGACGGCGACGAAACCCTCGCCCGCCCGCGCGTTTGCCAGGCGCACGACGTGCGAGGTCGCGGCGGCGACCTTGGCATCGTCCGCGCCGACTATATCGCCCAGCAGCACCATTTTCGGCAACGCGCCGCGCTTTGACTTGGTGCTGTAGCCGACGGCGCGCAGGTAGCGCTCATCCAGATGTTCAAGACCGGCGAGCACGGCGCCCTCGATCTTGGCGGTCGATTCAAGGTATTGGGTGATCTCGACAATGCTCGGAATGGCATCGCGTGCCTGGCCGAAAAACTCCAGGCACACGGTGCGGATGTGTTTCGGCATGCGGTGCACGATCCAACGCGCGGCCGTGATGAGTCCGTCGCAGCCCTCCTTCTGCACGCCGGGCAGGCCGCCCAAGAACTTGTCGGTTACGTCCTTGCCGAGACCGGTCTTGCGGAACGCGGCACCTTGGATTTCGAGCCGTTCGCTGCGCAGTATTTTCGCGTGCTCGGGAGCTGCGCGCCCGTCCTTCCAGAGGAGTTCGAAGCAGGCGAGCGCCACCTGATGGATCTTGCCCAAATTGTGGTTCAGGCGCGTCACCTCGAGCCAGTTGCCGTCCGTATCGACCATGCGCCACCACGCAAGATTATCGACCGCCGTTCCCCACAGCACGGCTTTCTTGCCGCCCGCGTTCATGGCGATGTTGCCGCCCACACAGGAAGCGTCCGCCGAGGTGGGATCGACGGCAAACACGAAGCCGGCGCGCTCCGCCGCTTCGGACACCCGCTTGGTAACCACGCCGGCCGCCGAGAAGATACTCGCGGCGCCGGCCGGAACGCCGGGCCATTCGGCCGTTTCGACGGCGCCCAAGGTCTCCAGTTTCTCGGTATTGATCACCGCCGACCAGGGCGTCAGCGGCACCGCGCCACCGGTGTAGCCGGTGCCGCCGCCGCGCGGAATGACGGTGAGTTTCAGTTCGATGCAGGCCCGCACCAGGGCGGCGGTTTCCGCCTCGGTGTCCGGTGCCAGCACCACAAACGGCAGTTCGACCCGCCAGTCGGTTGCGTCCGTGACATGCGCAACCCTCGAGAATGCGTCGAAGCGAATATTGTCCGCGCGGCTGTGCCGGGCAAACAGACGACGCGCCTTGCGGCGCATTTGCTCGAGTTCGGCGAAGCGCCTTTCGAAACTCGCCACGGCTTCCGACGCGGCGCGCAGCAGCTGCCCGACCTTCGAGTCACGTGCCGCATCCGTGGTATCGCGGCGCTTGTCCAATTCGTTCAGGCGATGGTGCAGTGCTTCGATGAGTTGCCGCCGCCGCTTGGGGTTGTCGAGCAGATCGTCTTGCAAGTAGGGGTTGCGGTCGACCACCCAGATATCGCCCAAGACCTCGTACAGCATGCGCGCCGACCGGCCGGTGCGCCGCTCGGCGCGCAGCTCATCGAGTATTGCCCAGGCAGCGCCGCCGAGCAGCCGGATGACGATTTCGCGATCCGCCAGAGAGGTGTAGTTGTACGGAATCTCCCGCAGCCGCGATTCCGGCTCGCGCTCTTCGCGACGGCGCCCGAGTTCGGGCAAATTTGCGACGGCGTTCATATTGTGGGGATTTTACGCATGAATCGACCGCTTATGTGCGCCTCAAGTCGAGGGGCTCGCGGCCGTTATGCAGACTATGCAGAACCCGTCGAGCAAACCGCGGAGCGGCACGCCGGTCGAATCGGAGACCTGCCAGGCCGTGCGTCAGCTAATGGAGCTGCATTTGGCCAACGATGAGCTGACCGTTCCGCTATTGCCGGAAGTTGCCGTTCGGGTCGTACGCGCCGGTTCCAACAAGTCGACCGACGCACGGCAGCTCGCGGATATCATCAACGCGGATCCCGCGCTCACCATGTACGTGCTGCGCATCGCGGCATCGGCGGCCAAACGGCCGGCATCGCCCATCGTCACCTTGCCGCATGCGGTCGCGTGGTTGGGACTCGATGAAGTGGCGAACATTGCCTTCACTCTGGCGCTGCAGGGCAAGATGCTCGACGTCAAGGGACAACAGCACAAGGCCCGGCGGCTGTGGCGCCACTCGCTCGCGAGCGCTCTGTGGGCACGGCAGTTGGCGCACATGCTCGCCGAAGAGACCGGTCTGTGCTATCTGTGCGGGTTGCTGCACAACATCGGTAAGGTGGTGACGCTCGGCGCCGTCTACGAACTTGCCCGGCAAGCGGGCAGCAAACTCGCCAGCGGGGACTTTGACCGTCTGATCGAGATCTTCCATCGTCACGTCGGCGCGCATGTTGTCGGCGCATGGGAGCTGCCCGCGCCGGTGCTCACGGTGACCTCAGAATGGGAGAGCTACGCGGCCGCCGGCCCGGCGAAATTCGAACGCAATGTCGTCAACGTTGCACACGCCCTCGCGGACTTCACGTTGCAGGGATCGACGCACCTCGCCCGCGATCTGCTCATGACGCATTCGGCCTATCGCGACCTCGGACTGAGCGCAGCCGACGGCGAACCCTTGTTCGATTCCGCGGTCGCCATCAACGCCGAGTTGGATCGATACCTCGC
>CAYRAC010000169.1:0-7579 GCA_964422045.1 uncultured Steroidobacteraceae bacterium | reverse complement strand
CACTCGTCGGCCGCTGTCCGCGCTGCGGCACCTCGAGCTTGAGATTGATCGCCGGGCAGGAACTCAACATCAAAGAGATCGAGGTGCAATCATGTGCGTGACTTGCGGCTGCGGCAACACTGATGAAGCCACACTCACGCTGCACGGGGTGGAACACGAGCACGTTCATGCGGACGGCACGCGACACACCCACGTGCACGCTCACATGCCAGAATTTGCGGCCGTGCCGTTTCGCCAGCAACTGCCGGTTCACTCCCACGAGATTGCGGTATCCGTGCCGGGACGAGACGTACACACGATCCAGCTGGAAACCCAGATACTCAGCAAGAATCAGCTGATTGCCGCACGCAACAGAAAGCGGCTGTCCCTCAACAGCATTCTCGCGCTGAACTTGGTGAGCAGTCCGGGTGCCGGCAAGACCACCTTGCTCGAACGCACGCTGACGGATCTTAAATCTCAGGTACGGATCAGCGTCATCGAAGGTGATCAAGCGACATCGAACGACGCCGAGCGCATTCGTGCCACCGGAGTAGCCGCCGTGCAAATCAACACCGGCACAGGCTGCCACCTCGAGGCGGACATGTTGGAGCGCGCTCTCGATGCGCTGCAGCCGGCATCGTCGTCGCTCCTTATGATAGAAAATGTCGGCAACTTGGTGTGCCCTGCGCTGTTCGACTTGGGAGAGCATGCGAAGGTCGTGATCTTTTCGGTCACCGAGGGAGAAGACAAGCCGCTCAAGTATCCGCACATGTTCGCCGCCGCCGAGGTGCTGCTGCTGAGCAAGACCGATTTGCTGCCGCACGTGCGCTTCGACGCCGAGCGGGCGGTTGCGAACGCGCATCGCGTCAATCCGAATCTTCGCGTTTTTCGCGTTTCCGCCTACAACGGCGAGGGGCTGCCGCAATGGTACGGCTGGCTGAAGCGTGAAATGCTCGCCGCCAATTGCAGTGTGGCCTAGGGCACGCCGAGTGTCCGAAAACGCCGCATCAGTCCGGCCGCATCGCAGCATCACGAACGCACCCAATGAGACCCTCGTCACGTCTTTATCAGCGATGGCGACTTAAGGTAAAGACCCTAGGCGATTAGGGGGTTTTTACCTTCAGTTTGAGCCACTTATTCCGATAATCTCGGGCAGGCCGATCGGCTAACCTCGGGGCGTCACCGATGTTGCAAGCGGTCGCAGGCGCGTGTGCATCATGGGTAACAGATCAAGACCTTCGAACGATCTTTCTTGCAGCTCAGGTTGCGTATGACTGACGCGGCCTCCGCTCAGCGGCACGCAATACCACCCAATCAACATATTGCTGCGGCGACCCCCGTCATGGGCAGCGGCGTGGACGACGCCATGGTAATCCTCGACCCGGCGGGACGAGTGACCAGTTGGAACGCGGGGGGCGAAGCGCTGTACGGCTATATCCCGCAGGAGATCGTCGGCCGGGATTTCGCGCAGCTGTTCGACAACTCGGACGCGGAGCGCGGGCGGGCGCAGCAGCTACTCGACAGCGCGTCGCTCGAAAGGACCGATCAAAAAGTCTGGTGCCGGCGCAAAGACGGAACGCGCTTTTGGGCGCATGTCGTATTGACGGCACAGCTCAACCATCGCGGCGAACTCTTGGGCTTCGCAGGCGCATCGCGCGACCTCAGTGGTGCGGCGCTCCAGGCTCGGCGCCTTGAACACAGCGAAGCGCACCTGCAGGCATTTTTGAAAAATGCGCCGGCAGCGACGTTCATCAAGGACGCCGCCGGCCGCTATCTTCACGTCAACGACCAGTTTGTCAATGAATTCGGTTTGGCGCGCCATGTTGTGCTGGGACGGACCGATGCGCAGATTTTCGCCCCGGAGCTGGCCCGGGCATTGCAAATCCACGATGCGCCGGTGTTGATGCACGGCAAGAAGACAGAGTTTCAGCAGCAGCGTCCTTGCAACGAACGATGCCGGACGAACCTAATCTCGAAGTTTCCGATTCACGACCAAGACGGACGGATTATTGGAATCGGCGGTACCGTCACCGACATCACCGAGCAACTGCTCGCGACCCAGGCAGTTCAGCGCCAAACCATGCGGCAGAGTCTGATTGCGGCATTCGGCCAATTCGCGCTGCAAAACCCGGAATTCGAGGAACTGCTCATCGAGGCGGATCGAACCATCACCAAGGGCCTGCAACCGCAATTCAGCCGCTATCTGTCCTTATCTGCAGACGAGAAGATGCTGCAATTCAAGGCGGGCACGGGCTGGGAGGGAGCCTGGGCGGAACAAATCAACTTCGACGCCGTGACCGAAACCGAAGATCGCTTCTCGATCGGCGCCCGTGAGGCGATTTTGGTCGAAGACTTTCCGAAAGGAGCTCGTTACCCGCCCTCGCCCATCATTTCAGACCACAGGATCCGCAGCGCCGCCGAAGTGCTGGTGTGGGGCGTCAACGGTCCTTATGGGCTGCTGGGAGTCTATTCGCGCTCCCCCGGCGCGTTCGCGCAAGACAGCGTGGATTTTCTACAAGGGATCAAGAACACGCTTGCCGCGGCCATCGACCGCCGCTGCGCCGAGGATCGCTTGGCGTACCTCGCGCAATTCGACGCGCTGACCGGCCTGCCGAATCGCAATTTATATCTCGATCGGCTATGGCAAACGCTGCGCCAGACCGACCGCGACAAACGGCCCGTCGGAGTCATATTCTTCGACGTCGATCATTTCAAATCGATCAACGACAAGCTCGGGCACAGCGGCGGCGACGAGGTGCTCACGCAAATCGCCGTGCGTCTCAAGAAATGCCTGCGACCGGCCGACACGGTCGCCCGCTTGAGCGGCGACGAGTTCGCGCTCGTGCTCGACCACTTGATCGTGCCCGAGGACGCCACAATGGTGGCGGAACGCGTGATTGCGACGCTCGCAAAACCGTTTCACGTCCATGGTCACGAGGTATATGTCACAGCGAGCATCGGCATCAGTATTGCGCCCGGCGACGGTTCGAATCCCGATGCCCTGCTCAAGAATGCCGACATGGCGATGTATCGGGCCAAGCAAGCAGGCCGCAACACCTATCGATTTTTTCTGCCCGAAATGAATGCGCGCGCGGCGGAGCGTTTGCAGATCGAGACCGAATTGCGCGGCGCACTCGCCCGCACCGAATTCGTGCTGCACTATCAGCCCAAAGCCGACATCAACACAGGGCGGATCAGCGGCTTCGAAGCGCTGTTGCGCTGGAATCATCCGAAACGCGGACTGGTGCCGCCCAACGAATTCATTCCGGTTCTCGAAGAAACCGGGCTCATCAATGAAGTGGGCGATTGGGTCATGCGGCAGGCGTGCCAACAGATCCGCACATGGCAGGTCGGTGGACTCAGAGATTGCCCGATCGCGGTCAATCTGTCGGCGCGCCAATTCGCGCGTAACAATCTCGACTCCACGATCGGCAAGCTGCTGCATGAATTCCAAATCAACCCGAATTTGCTGGAATTTGAATTGACCGAATCGGTGCTGATGAGCGACTCGAGGGATGCGGTTCAGGTGCTGGACAACATGAAGAAGTACGGCGTACGTTTGTCCGTCGATGATTTCGGAACCGGCTATTCGAGTCTTGCCTATCTGAAGCGATTTCCCCTCGATGCGCTCAAAATCGACCGCGCCTTCATTTCGCACATCACCACTGACCAGGGCGACGCCACGATCGCCAAGGCCATCATCAACCTCGCCCACAGCTTGCGACTCAAGGTCGTGGCCGAGGGCGTCGAATCCCAGGCACAGCTCGACTTTCTGCGCGCCAACGACTGCGACGAAATGCAGGGCTACTTGTTTGCCGCACCGATGTCGGCCGCCGATTGCGCCGATGCAGTAATCGACGGCTGGCGGCTGCCGCTTTAGCGTTCGGCAGCGGGTTTCGGGGCGGTGGCGTTTGCTACACTAACCCCATGGCATCGATTTTTGGCAAGTTGCTGAAACGCAGAGCGATTTCTACTTCCAACGCGGATCAATACGCTGCGATCTACGCTGCGGCCACGCAGGCTGCTACGGCTCGGGATTACGAGCGCGCCGTTAGCATGTACGACCGTGCGCTGACACTCAACCCGTCGCCCGAGGCCTACTACAAGCGCGCCAATTGCTTGAAAGATCTCGGACAGCTCGACGCGGCGATCGCCAGCTACAACCAAGCCATCGAGCATAAGCTCGATTACGCTTACGCTTACTGCAATCGCGGCGTAGTACAACAAGCGCTCGGCCTCACGAGCGAGGCGTTGATCAGCTACGATCGCTCGATCGCACTCGATCCGGCCGACCCCATAGCCCACTATAACCGCGCATTGTTACTGCAGGAGTGCTCGCGGTGGGATGAGGCTCTCGAGAGTTACGAGAGAGCCATTGCTGTCAATCCCGACTATGCCGACGCGCAATTCAACCGCTCGCTCGCGTGGCTGTTTCGAGGCGAATTCGAGCGCGGCTGGCGCGGCTACGAATGGCGCTGGAAGAATGCAGCGCGGCTGGGGATCGGAGAGCTCAAACAATTTACCCAGCCGCTCTGGCTTGGTCTTGAATCGGTCGCGGGCAAGCGCGTGCTGCTACACAACGAAGGGGGATTGGGCGACACGATCCAATTTTGCCGCTACGCTCCGGCGGTTGCAGCGATGGGAGCGACTGTATATCTCGAAGCCCAAGCGCCCCTGCTCGGTCTGCTCTCGAGCCTGCCGGGCGTTTCGCAACTGATTGCCTCAGGGGGCGCCCTGCCCGAGTTTGAGTACCATTGCCCGTTGATGAGTTTGCCGCTGGCCTGCAAGACAACGCTTGAGACGATCCCTGCTCCCCGGAGGTATTTACGGAGCACGCTTGAGGACGCCGCGCGATGGCGCGCGCGGCTGCCGCAGCGGGCCCGCAAACGCATTGGGCTCGCCTGGAGCGGCAATTCGAAAAATAGGCTCGACCGACACCGCAGCATCCGACTCGCTGAATGGATAGCGCATCTGCCTGCGGAGTTCGATTATTTCTGCTTGCAAAAGGACGTGCGCCAAGAGGACCGGGAAACGCTCGATTCGAATCCGCAAATCGGTTGTTTTGACGATGAAGAACTGGACTTCGTCAATACCGCTGCAGCGTGCGACTGCATGGACATCGTGATTAGCGTCGACACCAGTGTGGCGCACTTAAGCGCGGCCCTCGGCAGACCGACCTGGATACTGCTGCCCTTCACCCCGGACTGGCGCTGGATGGCGGCGCGCGACGATAGCCCCTGGTATCCATCCGCGAAGCTGTATCGGCAATCCGCAGCCGGCGACTGGAGTCAATTGCTGGCTCGAGTCGCGGGTGATTTACGCCGGGAGTTGTCGGCTGGATGATTCGAGGTGCGCCGGCTATCGGCGAGAGCGGCGCAGACGAGTAAGGCGGGCGACAACCTTGCAGAGGTCTTGAGCCATCCAGGAGCGATCGATGACTGAGCCTTCAACGGCGGTATTCCTGAGCTATGCCTCGCAGGACGCAGAGGCGGCACGGCGTATTTGTGATGCGCTTAGGGCACGCGGTATCGAGGTCTGGTTTGATCAGAGTGAGCTGCGCGGCGGCGAAGCCTGGGACCGGAGAATCCGCACTCAGATCCGGGACTGCGCGTTGTTCGTCCCTCTCATCTCGACAAATACCGCCTCACGCCTTGCCACCGGCCAACTCATCGGGTCGCGCCCGACGATCGGGTAAACCCGCCGTCGTCGCCGTCGCAGTGGCCATCGTCGCGGCCGCGCTTTTCGTTGCGGGCCGAATGACTCATTCACCGCCACGGCCAGCGCAAATCCCCGCCGCAGCCCCCGCCGACACGGCAGGGCCGCGCGAGAAATCCATCGCCGTCTTACCCTTTGCCGACCTCAGAGAAAAGAAGGACCAGGAGTACTTCTCCGACGGTCTCGCCGAGGAAATTCTCGACCAGATCGCCAAGGTCCCGGGGCTGCAAGACCTACGACCGGGAACTCAAAGACGTATTCCAGGTCCAGGACGAGATCACCGCGCCGTCGTTGCGGCACTCAAGGTATCGCTCCGCCCACGGCAAATACCGACGCCTATACGGCCTTTCTCAAGTGTCTGGCTGCAGCCAAGCTCGGATCCCGCGAATCAAATCAAGAAGCCATCGGCGAATGCCGGCGCGCTGTCGAGCTGGATCCGAATTTCGCCCCGGGTTGGGACTTGCTCGGCGACACGCTCCGGGTGCGATACGTGGCCTTTGGAGCCGGCGGCTATAAAGAGGATCGGGACGAAGCCCATGCAGCCATTCAGAAGGCGATCGATCTCGACCCTAAGAGGCCATGATAAGGATGTTCAGCATTTCGTTGCTCGCCGCGAGCCCCATCGCGGCAAATCACGTATCGCGCGTGTTCGAGTGGCATTTCGGTTGAAATATCCGCGAGGGCTGTCGAAATCGGATCGTAACGGCCGCCGTGCGTAATAGATCCCGCAATCAGCAAATTGGAGATCCGTCATGAGACATTCTGCATCAGTCACAGCCGCTGCGATATTCGTCGCCCTCGCGGGCGCTGCAGGCGCGGCCAGCCCCGCATCCGTCCAGCTCGCGCCGGTGGACTACGCTTTCATCGCCCAGACCAACCTCGGCAACCACTTCCAGATCGACACCGGCAAGCTCGGCGAATCGCATGCTCGCAGCGCGGAAGTACGTGATTACGCGAAGCTCATGGACACAAGCCACGTACAGGTCGAGAACAATCTCTTGGCCCTTCTGCAGAAGATGAACATAGAGCCGCCGCAGGCCAGCCTACTTTCAGGTGCGTACGAGGGCCTGGTTAAGATCCTTGTAGACGAGCAAGGAGCGGATTTCGACCGCGACTATGTGCGTAGCCAACTCGACTATCAGCACGCAAATGACGCTCTGTATCGCTGGGAAATCCAGAACGGCTCGAACCCCGCGCTCATAGCCTACGCCCGCGAGACGCTGCCGAAGATCGACGACCACATGCATCGCGTGGAGGCACTGCTCGCCGCGGAGACCGGCGCACCGGGCTCTCGCTGACCGACCTCGGAGCGGCCTTAAATCCGGACAATGCAACCTTGGGAGTTGTCGATGTTAGCGCAAGAGTCATGCGGCAGAGTTGTTTCATCGGGTGACCAGGAGGACGAGCAGATGCGCAGACCGATTG
Source organism: uncultured Steroidobacteraceae bacterium (assembly GCA_964422045.1). Lineage (GTDB taxonomy): Bacteria > Pseudomonadota > Gammaproteobacteria > Steroidobacterales > Steroidobacteraceae > Bog-1198. Next base: position 460 of record CAYRAC010000169.1, on the reverse strand, counting down.
GCCGCGACCGGGCACGAGCCCTACTACATCGCGGCTTTTTCTGCGCGGGCGGGATACTGCTGATAGCCGCCTTCGGCACCGACTACACCTATTACACGACGGCGCTCTGGCAGTGGGCAAACTTCTCCGCCTGGCTCATCACGGCCGGCCTGAGCATCACGCTCATCGCCGTCATCTTACTGCTGATCGACTTCGCGACAGGGCGCGCCCGCCGGCTCAACACGGGTTCCTTCATTCTGGTTACCGCGGCCGCGTTGCTGTCTTTGGTCAACGCGTTCGTGCATAGCCGTGACGCATGGACCTCCGTGGTACCGCAAGGGATTTTGCTGTCCGCGGTGTCTACCCTGCTGCTGGTCATCGTCGGCGCGCGAGGATGGAGTCTCGCGAACAGCCGCGCAAGCGGAGAGTGCCCATGAGTACATTTCTTGGCTCGATCGCAGCGCTGATCTGGTTCGTCGCC
>CAYRAC010000168.1:4674-7633 GCA_964422045.1 uncultured Steroidobacteraceae bacterium | reverse complement strand
TCTGGCAAAAATTCAAGACGGGCCAGTAGCCGATGGCGACGCCCGAAGGCTCGGCACTCAAAGCGGTGAGCGCCGCAAAGGCAGCGCCCTGGACCGATCCGAACGCCAAGGCCTACGTGCAGATCGATCACATCACGAAGTCCTTCGGCGATTTCAAGGCCGTCGACGATGTGAGCCTGAAGGTATATCAGGGCGAAATCTTCTGTCTGCTCGGAGCTTCCGGCTGCGGTAAGACCACGCTGCTGCGCATGCTCGGCGGGTTCGAAACGCCGAGTTCCGGGCGCATTTTCATCGACGGCGAGGACATGACCGGGGTGCCGCCGTACGAGCGGCCGGTCAACATGATGTTCCAATCCTACGCCCTGTTCCCGCACATGACGGTCGAAGAGAACGTGGGTTACGGCCTGCGGCGCATGCTGTTGGACAAGCCGGTCAAGCTTAAGCGCATTCAAGAAGCACTGGAAATGGTTCAACTGGCGGCCCTCGCCAAGCGCAAGCCGCATCAACTGTCGGGCGGTCAGAGGTAGCGGGTCGCCCTGGCGCGTGCTCTCATCCGCCGCCCCAAGGTGCTGCTGCTCGACGAGCCGTTGAGCGCTCTCGACAAGAAGCTGCGCGAGCAGACGCAGTTCGAGCTGATGAACATTCAATCACAGGTGGGGATCACCTTCGTCTTCGTCACGCACGACCAGGACGAGGCGATGGCGCTGTCGACGCGCATAGCCGTCATGAATCGCGGCCAGGTCGTACAGGTGGGAACTCCCTCCGAGATCTACGAATTTCCACAAAATCGCTTCGTGGCGGATTTTGTCGGCACCACCAATCTGTTCGAAGGGACGGTGAGCGGCACGCAGCCCGGCCACATCATCGTGCGCAGCACCGAGGCCGGTTGCGACTTGATCGTCGATGAGCTCGGCCGCTTCGGCAGCGGGCAGCGCGTTTGGGTGGCATTGCGCCCGGAGAAGATTCGCTTGAGCAAGGAACCGATCGCGGGCAATCGCTTCAACCAGATCAAGGGCGTCGTGTGGGAGTTGGGCTACTTGGGCAATCGCTCGACCTACCGGATCAAGACCGAAACCGGCAAGTTGGTGACGGTGTTCGCGCAGAACGACCGACGCACGTCGGAATGGTCGATCGATTGGAGCGACGAGGTGTATTTGAGCTGGACCGCGAATTGCGCCGTGCTCCTGCAGCAGTAATCGGGGGCAGCGCACATGCAACGACGAATCGGCACCCGCATCAAGACATTAACCGCCGGCATGCTATTGCTGCTCGCTGCGAGCGTGGCATCGGCCGGCAAAACTCAGACCATCGTGCTCATCGTCAGCGACGGATTGCGCTGGCAAGAGATCTTCACCGGCGCCGATCCCACGCTGTTGAACGACAAGCAAGGCGGCAGCTGGATGCCGACGGCGGAGCTTCGCAAGCGCTACTGGCGCGACGCCGCCGCCGCCCGCCGCGCACTGCTGTTTCCGTTTTTATGGGGGACCGTCGCCAAGCAGGGGCAGATCTACGGCAATCAGCTCAAAGGCAGCGTCGCGCATGTCACCAACGGCAAGGCTTTTTCATACCCCGGCTACAACGAGATGTCCACGGGTTATCCCAACGATGCCATCACGAGCAACGAGTTCGGACCGAATCCGAATCCGACGGTGTTCGAGTGGCTCAACAAGTTCGACGAATTCCGCGGCAAGGTGGCCATCTACGGCACGTGGCAGGTGTACGACAATATCTTCAACAAGAGCCGCAGCGGACTCGTGATGCAAACCGGCTGGTCCTTGCCGAAAATGCAAAATCCGACGCCGCGCGATGCGCTGCTGCGCGAGCTGTACGCGACGTCGACGCGTTTCGACGAGGAAGACGTGCTCAATTCCTTCCTGCAGATCCCGCTGCTCGACTACGTCAAGACCCAGCATCCGCGCGTGCTGTTCGTCGGCTACGGCGAGACCGACAATTGGGCTCATCAGGGGCGCTACGATCTGGTGCTCGATAGCGCGCATCGAATGGATTATTTCGTGCAGCAGTTATGGGACACGATGCAGGCGATGCCCGAATATCGCGGTACGACCACCTTCATCATCACCACCGATCACGGCCGCGGCAGCGGTTTGACCGAGTGGAAGGAACACGGCGTCGAGGAAAAAGGCTCGGAGAATGTCTGGATCGCGGTGCTCGGCCCGGACACCGCGCCGCTCGGCGAGCGCAGCCAAGTCGCGCCCGTCGCGCAGGCGCAAATTGCCGCCACCGTGGCGGCGTTCGTCGGCAAGGATTATCCGCACGATGTGCCGAAGGCGGCGCCGCCCATCAGCGCCGTGTTGAGCGGCGCGAGCCGCTAGCAGCGCGAACCCGCCGGCAGCGTCCCCCGACCGACGGCGGGCGCTCAGCGCGGCTTGGCGGCGATGACTTCGACCTCGAGCAGCGCGCCGGGCGCGACCAAAGCCGCCACTTGAACGGCACTGCGAGCGGGCTTATTCGGCTGATCCTTGGTGCCGAAGAACTGGCTGTAGCCCGCCATCAATCCCGGAAAATTGAGCTTGTTGTCATAGGCCGGGTCGGCCACCAGGAACACCGTCATTTTCACGACGTCGCCCATGCCAAGACCGAGCTTCGCCAGCGTGCCCTTGATCGAGGTGAGGACGCTGACGGTTTGCGCCTGCATGTCGCCGTAGACCGGCGGCGTGCCCTTGGGCGCATCCTTGTTGGTGGCGGTCGGCAACGCGCCGCTCACGTAAACCGTATCGAGCCCGGCGCGCACCGTGACGGCTGCGGAGATCGGAAACGGGTTGCCGTCCGGAAGCGGCGTGCGCACGACATCTTGCGCGCTGACAGCGCCGCCACTCAGTGCGCCCGCCAACAGCCCCAAGGCCGGCATCATCCCTCGGCGTCGAGTTTCGTCTTTGTGCATGTGCAACTCCTGTGCTGCGTGACTGATCGGGCGCCTAAGATCGCAACTCGCTTGCCT
>CAYRAC010000168.1:0-4574 GCA_964422045.1 uncultured Steroidobacteraceae bacterium | reverse complement strand
ATCAGGGAGGATGAGGCAATGCAGCGACCTCGGTCGCGGTTGCCTTGTCCTGCCAGCGGTTGCCGAAGTGGCTGCGCACGTAATTGACCACCTCGGCGACGCGGGCGTCGTCCAGCGCGATCGAACCGAAATCCGCCGCCTTGGAGAGCCGGACGCCGAAGGCCGGCATCCCGTTCTTGCCGTTGAGTACCGTGAGCGCCACGTACTGCCAGGAGCGCAACGCAGGATTTCCGGCGAGCTTCGGATAGTGACCAGCGCCAACGGCGCCTTGCGCATCCGCCATGTGGCAGCCCTGGCAAAGATGCTGATAAACCTGCATGCCGCCGACGCTGCTGATCGCGGACGACGTGACCGAGGGGCTGTCGGACAAGGCCACGGCGGCGGCGAGGCAAGCGCACGCCAGCGCACCGAGCCCGGCACCAACACGCCGCAAATGCACGTTCAAGCTTTTTCTCCCTGCGCCACTGCACGCTGATGCAGCCGGCCGATGGCATCCAAGGCCGACGTCACCGCGCCTTCCTGCCACCCACCGATGAACGAGGCGTGCTCGCCGGCCAAGACGATCCGTCCGTCGAAGGCGCACAAATCATCGTAGTGCTTGGCGCGCGAGTCGCTGGTCCACATGCCGGCGCATCCCATCGCGGAGGGAACGCGGTGCCAGGCCACGGCGACTCCATTGTCGAACTCCTCGCGATATTGGCGGTGAATCTGCTTGCCGTAATCCACCGCCTTCTGCACGCGTTCCGGCGGCGTCATCGACGTGAACTCCGCCGCGTTCGCGCCGAACATGTAGGCGCCCAGCAGCACGCCCTTGCCGCTCGCGTGAAACCCGCTGTTCGGATAGCCGATGTTGCCGATCGGTAAGTCGGTGTAGGTGATTCCGCCGTAGATCTGCTCATCCTCCTCCCAGAAGCGCCGCTTGAACTGCAATCCCACCTTGACGGCGGAGATATACGGGACCGCTGACACCGCCGATGCCAGGGCCGTGCCGACATTCATGGGAATCTGCGCCAAAATGGGCAAGGGAATGGTGCATACGCACCAATCCGCCCGCGCCTGCTGCACCTGGCCTAAGCTGCGTGCATCCTCGTAGGCCACCGTGACGCCGCGCTCGTCCTGGTGAATATCCACAACCTTGGCGTCGTAGCGGATGAGGGGTCCCAATTCGCGGCCGAAGGCCTCGCCGATTCGGCCCATGCCGCCCACCGGCTGGAACAGGGCCGTCTGCATGTCGAATACATCGCCCGCGGCGATGCCGGACCAAAGCCCCGAGTTCAATAGATCGCCGAGGCCGATCGGCGTCGATGCGATCGGCCTGGCGCTCGCACCACCGCCGGGATTCTTCTGGTAGCCGCGGCGCTCGCCGCTGCCCGAATAAACGTTGCTCTTGTCGAGGGCGCCCCAACCGCGCAGCGATTCGAGCAACTTCTCTTGGTCTTCCTTGCTCACCGCTGCGTCGAGGGCATTTTGTTGCGTGGTCTTCGCTAACAACTCTGCGACATGACCCTGGTAGTCGGCTTTGATTTCGCGAAAGCGCTGCGGTTTGCCGCCGAACGAGCGGCTGCTGTGCAAATACGCGTTGTAATTCACTTGCACGAAGGACTCGAGCGGCACCCGCAGGCGCTTGCAGTAGTCGAGCATGCCGCGATGGTGGTACGGAATTCGCCACGGACCCGGGTTGATGTACAAATCCTTGTCGAATTGGCACTCCTGTTTGAATCCGCCGAGTTCGGTGTAGGCATCGCCGCCGCGCAAGGTCCAGTTGCGGCCGCCGGCTCGGCCGTTGTATTCGAGCACTTGCACCCGGTAGCCGGCCCTCTGCAACTCGTAGGCCGCGCTCATCCCGGCGAGACCCGCGCCCAAGATCAGCACGGAAGCGCCGCGCGGCGCGCCGTGCAAGTCCGCCGGCCCCTCGTAGGGCGACTCGGCGGCAAATCCCAAGCTGCTCATCGCGTGGTACATGGCGGCATTGCCCGCGGTGATGCCGATCATGCGCAACAGCTCGCGCCGGCTGGGGGAGGGCACGGCAGTCTTGTTTCCCATCGCTACCTCCGTATCACGGGTGTGCTTGGGGTTATCACACGAAGCCGCGCCGCATACAAGCCGGGTTTTTTATATTATACTCGTGACATTAAAACTCGCGTTGAGAGGCTGGCAAACATGCGCAATGTGAAGACCTTGGGACTTCTCGGCACCGGCGTGATCGGCGGCGGCTGGGCGGCGCGCGCCCTGCATTTCGGAATCAACGTCATCGCCGCGGACGTCAAGCCCGAGATGGAAGAATGGATCCGCGGGGCGGTTGCCAACGCCGAGCCCGCGTTGGCGCGGCTCACCGCGGCGCCATTGCCGCCGAAGGGCACCCTGTCGTTTACCACGGATCTACGCGACATGGCGCGGCAAGCCGATTTCGTACAGGAGAACATCCCGGAACAATTGGCTTTGAAGCAAAGGATGTTGGCGGAAGTGAGCCGGCACGCTGCGGCGGACGTCATCATCGCCTCGAGCACCTCGGGCTTGACCCCCACCGATTTGCAACGCGACATGGTGTCGCCGGAGCGCTTCTGCGTGGCGCATCCCTTCAACCCCGTGTACTTGCTGCCGCTGGTCGAATTGGTCGGCGGCGCGAAGACGGTGCAGACGACCATCGACGCGGCGGCCAAGTTCTTTACCTACATCGGGATGCACCCGCTGCATGTCCGGCGCGAAGTTCCCGGCCATCTGACGGACCGCCTGCAGGAGGCCCTATGGCGCGAGATTTTGCACCTCGTGAACGACGGGGTGGCCACCACCGGCGAACTCGACGACTCCATTGTGTATGGGCCGGGGCTGCGCTGGGCTGCGATGGGGACCAATCTGATCTATCACCTGGCGGGCGGCGAAAGCGGCATGCGGCACATGCTGGCGCAGTTCGGACCGTGCCTCAAGTGGCCTTGGACTAAACTCGAAGCACCGGAATTGACCGATACATTGATCGATCGGATGGTCGAGGGCACGCAGGCGCAGGCCGCCGGACGCTCGATCCGAGAACTCGAGCGCCTGCGCGACGACTATCTGGTTGCGATTCAGCAGGTGCTCAGGCAGTACGACATCGGAGCGGGTTCCACCCTGCGGGCGCTCGAGGCGCGGCTGCACCATGACGCGGCGCGTGCCACGGCCGCGACGCTGAAGGATTCGGCCAAGCCGCTGCGGCTCATGGATGCAACGGTACGTGCCGAATGGGTGGACTACAACCGGCACATGTCGGACTTCCGCTACGTTCAGCTTTTCGGCGATGCCATTGACGTGTTGTTTCGGCAAGTGGGGGTCGACGAGGCGTATCGTGCCACCGGACGCATGTACTACACGGTCGAAAATCACATCCGGCATTTCGGCGAGGCGAAGGCGGGCGAAGGTCTGTATGTCACCGCGCAACTGCTCGGCGTCGACGCCAAGCGCCTGCACGTATTGCAACGCGTATACCGCAGCCGCGACGATCGAGAAATCGCAAGCGCCGAACAGATGTACTTGCACGTTGACACGGCTGCCGCCAAGGCGTCGCCCGCGGATGCGGCGATTCGCGCCAAGCTCCAGGCACTCGCCACGGCGCATGCGCAATTGCCGGTACCGTCCGAATCGGGCAAACCGATTTCACTCAAGCGAAGCTAAGCCGCGCCATGCCGAAGATCGTCGATCATGCACGGCGGCGCGATGAAATCGCCCACGTCGCCTGCGAGGTAGTCGCGGGCCACGGGTTCGAACAGGCTACGGTCGCACGCATCGCGCGCGCGGCGGGCTACACCACCGGCATGGTGGCTCATTATTATGAGTCCAAGCAGGACATCATTCTCGCGGCGCTGCGGCTCATACTGCAGCGAATCGAGGCAAGGCTGACCCGCGAGCGCGAGGCCGGCGAGAAGAACCTGCTGGATGTCCTGTCGGAATCGCTCGCCATCGATGCGCAACGCTTCACCGAGTGTGCGTTCTGGATGGCGTTTTGGGGCCAGGTGTTGGCCGACAAGAAACTCAAGCGGCTGAACATCTGGGTGCATCGCGAGTACATGCGCTTGTTCGCGCGTTGCTTTGCCGAGCATTGGCAAGAATGGGCCGATTGGCCGCAGGCGGCACGCGATCAAGTACTGCGCTCCTTCGTGATATTCATCAACGGGCTCACGGCGAGCGCGGTCACGAGTCCGGGCGATTGGCCCGCCGCGATGCAGGTCGAACAGCTGCGCCTGCAACTGGAGCTGCTGCGTCAATGGGGAAAACGCGATGCGCGCTCGGGCGCACGTGTCAAATGAGGAATTAGCCATGGATTTTTCGCTCAACGATGAACAACAGATGATCGTCAAGTCGACCCGGGAGTTCGTCATCAACGAACTGTACCCGCACGAAAAGGAGGTCGAGGAGAGCGGCGTACTGCGCGACGACTTGCACCGCGAACTCAAAGCCAAGGCCATCGAGGCCGGCTTGTACGCCGCCAATATGCCAGTCGAGGTGGGTGGAGCAGGATTGGACACGGTGACTTGGGTGCTTTACGAGAAGGAATTGGGGCGCACCAATTATGCGCTGCATTACTCCTGCGTCGGGCGACCGTC
>CAYRAC010000167.1:0-7642 GCA_964422045.1 uncultured Steroidobacteraceae bacterium | reverse complement strand
CGCGCCAAGGTGCCGGCGAGTATCGACAGCTGTTCGCCGGCGTCGTTGCCGACCACGCGGATTTCGCGCCCGATGACGGCGCCCGCCGGATATAGCGGCAGTTCCGCCGGCTGGATGAATTTCAGTTTTGCCGGGTCGTAGCGATAGATGCCGAAGTCGTGGATGGGATCGCGGTACACCGGGTACAGCTGGACTTCCTCGCGATTCAGAAAAATGGCTTGGGCGGTGACCGGGCCCGGCGTCACGACGTGTCGATTCGTCAAAATGAGTCCGCGTTTGGCGTCGATGACGAAGCCCGTGGCCTGTGCCGTGGTATTCCACTCGGTATCGAACGCCCGCGTGCTGTCGATTTGAATCGTGACGACGCCGCTCGCGATGCGCTCCAGGGTCTGCGCCCAGTTCGCCGGCGAACTCGGAATGCCCGGCGCGGGCACGGGAGCGGGGGCGGCCACCGCGGGAACCGCGGCGAACACGGGGGCGAAAAGGACGGCGCTGACGGACAATGCGACGGACAGAAACAACGCGATACGGGGCATGCCGATCCTAGGGTTAGTGTGATTATTGCCCGTGGTCGGACAAGATCAGGAACCAAACGGTTCCTAACAAGACAAAACTCAGCATCACGGCCGCCGAACCCATGTCCTTGGCCATTCCTGCCAGAGGATGACGCTCGGTACCGGACCGATCGACGACTGCTTCGATCGCACTATTGAGAATCTCGACCACCAAAATCAGCAACATGGGGCAGACCAGCAGCGCGCGCTCCACACCCGTCCGGCCCAAGTACAGCCCGGCGGCGACCACCGCTATCGACAAGCCCACCTCCTGGCGAAATGCAGCCTCCTCTCGCCAGGCGTAGCGGAAACCTTGGAAAGAATAACTGAATGCCCGCAGGACGCGTGTGATCCCGGTCGGTTTGCGTCTATCGCTCATTCAAGCGGCGGGTTTCCATGCAAGATCCAGCTGTTTTGCGGCGCGTACGTCATCCAGACGCCGCACCGGCATTGTATGCGGAGCGGATGAGAGTTTCTCGGGCTCGTGCTCCATTTCCCGCCGGATCGCGATCATCGCGTCACAGAACCGATCCAGGTCCTCCTTGGCTTCCGTTTCGGTGGGCTCGATCAACAAGCACTCGGGCACCAACAAGGGAAAATAGGTGGTCGGGGCATGAAAACCGTAGTCGAGCAGCCGCTTCGCCACATCCATGGCGGTGACCTCGTAGAGCCGGTTCTCGCGCTTCAGCGTGATGATGAATTCGTGGCTCGCGCGGCGCGCCGGATAGGCCGCTTCGAACCCTGCGGCTTGCAGCCGCTTCAACAGGTAGTTCGCATTGAGCGCCGCGAATTCGGCAACCCGGACCATGCCGTCGCGGCCCAGCAGGCGCATGTAGATATAGGCGCGCAGATTGACCCCGGCGTTGCCCATGAAGCCCGACAATCGTCCGATCGTCTGCGGCACGTCGCGCTCGGTCAACCAACGAAACCGCGCACCGTCCTTGCCTACGATCGGTATCGGCAAGAACGGCCGCAGGCGGGCACCCACGCCGACCGCTCCGGACCCGGGACCGCCGCCGCCGTGCGGCGTCGAGAACGTCTTGTGCAGATTCATGTGGATGACGTCGAATCCCATGTCGCCGGGTCGCACCTTGCCGAGAATGGCGTTCAAATTGGCGCCGTCATAGTAGAGCAGGCCGCCCGCCTCATGGACGATGCGCGCGACCTCGGTGATCTTGTGCTCGAACACGCCGAGCGTCGATGGATTCGTCAGCATGATGGCCGCCGTGGCGGGTCCAACCGCGGCCTGCAGCGCCTCGATATCGACATCGCCGTTCGCATCGCAGGGAATCTCTTTGACGCTGCAGCCGCACATGGCCGCGGTGGCGGGATTCGTGCCGTGCGCGGCCTGCGGCACGATGATTTCGCTGCGTGCCAAGTCGCCACGGGCCCGATGATAGGCGCGGATCATCGCGACGCCGGCAAACTCGCCCTGCGCCCCGGCCATGGGCGTGAGGCTGACGCTCTGCATGCCGGTGATTTCCTGCAGCATCTCCTGCAGCTCGTACATGCAGGCGAGAAATCCCTGCGGCTCGGGCCCGAGCGGGTGTCGCTCGAGAAATTCCGGCAGCATCGCCAAGCTGTTGCACACCTTGGGGTTGTACTTCATGGTGCACGACCCGAGCGGATAGAACTGCGTGTCGATCGAGAAATTCATCTGCGACAGGCGCGTGAAATGCCGCACGACCTGCAACTCGGATACTTCCGGCAGCGCCGGCGCGCTCGCCCGGCGCAGGTGCGCCGGGATTTCGGCACTACCGGCGACGTGCGGCGGAAACTGCGTGCCGGCCCGCCGTCCCGGCTTGCTGAGTTCGAATATCAGGGGTTCTCTCGCTGGCAAATCACTCATCGCGTTCTCCTAGGCGGCGGCGCGTGATGGATTCATGATATCGGCGAGCGCGCCGGCATAGGCATCGATGTCGACGTCCAATTTCGTTTCGGTCGCGCACACCAAAAGCGCGTGGCCGAGTTCCGGATAGCGCTCCGCCAGATCGAGCCCGCCGAGTATGCCGCGCCGCGCCAGTGCCGCGAGGATCGGTGCCACCGGCCGATCCAGCAGCAACACGGCTTCGTGAAAGCGCGGCGCTGCGAAGGCCGGCTGCACGCCGGCGATTTTGCCGAGCGCCGCGACCAAATCGGCGGTGCGCTGCAGGCTGGCCGCCGCCACGCGCATGAGGCCGGCCGCACCGAGCAGCGACATATAAATCGTTGCGGCGGTCACCATCAAGCCCTGGTTGGTGCAGATGTTGGAGGTCGCTTTACTGCGCCTGATGTGCTGCTCGCGCGCCTGCAGGGTCAGACTGAATCCCGGACGGCCTTCCACATCCACGGTCCGGCCGACGATGCGTCCCGGCATTTGCCGCACGTACTGCGTGCGCGTCGCCATGAATCCGAAATACGGGCCGCCCGCAGACAGGGGCACGCCGAGCGGCTGGCCTTCGCCGCATACGATGTCCGCGCCCCACTCCCCGGGCGCTTTCAAGAGTGCCAGCGAGATGGGGTTGACCACGGCAATCACCAGCATCTTGTTTCGATGCGCCCACTCCGCGAGCACTTGGCAGTCTTCCAAATTACCGAAGAAATTCGGCTGCTGAATCACCAGAGCGGTGACGTCCTGCCCGCCGTAAGCCTCGAGCGACTCGAGCAGCGTGCAGCCCGTCGCCCGATCGAAATCCACGCTTTCGAACGTCAGACCCTGATTGCCGGCGATCGACTGCGCGACTTGGGCGTAGGTCGGATTGAGCGCACGCGGCAGCAGAATCCGCCGCGAATTGGCGGCGCGATTGGCGCGCACCGCCATCAGGCACGCTTCGGCCAAGGCGGAAGCGCCGTCGTACAGCGACGCATTGGATACGTCCATGCCGGTCAAGGCGCAGATCATCGATTGAAATTCGTAGATCACCTGCAAGGTGCCCTGACTCGCCTCCGCTTGGTACGGGGTATACGCGGAATAGAATTCGCCGCGCGTCGTGATCGCCCAGACCGGGGCCGGAATATGATGTTCATAGGCGCCCGCGCCGATGAAATTCATCGGCCGGCCATCGCTCGCGGCGCGCCCCTTGAGCAGTCGCACCACTTCCATTTCGCCCATCGCGGGCGCGACGCCGAGCGTGCCGGCCCGTAGATTCTTGGGAATCTCGTCGAACAGGTCGTCGATCGAGCGCGCGCCGATGACTTCCAGCATGCCGGCGATGTCATCGGGAGTATGCGGAATGAATGCCATTGAGACTCCTAGGCTTCCTCTGCCACGTACTTCGCGTAATCGGCGGCGCTCATGAGCGCGGCGCCGTCGACCGGCACATCGGGGTGCAGCCGGAACAACCATCCGCCGCCGTACGGCTCATGATTGAGCAGCTCCGGCTGGGTCGCGAGCGTGGAATTGCTCGCGGTGACCTTGCCGCTCACCGGGCTGTACACATCGGAGGCGGCCTTCACGGACTCGACCACCGCGCAGGCTTCGCCCGCACGCAGCGCGCGGCCGACCTCCGGCACTTCAACGAACACCAAATCGCCGAGCGCACTCTGCGCATGGTCGGATATGCCGACCTCGACGCTGCCGTCCGAGGCGGCGCGCAGCCATTCATGGCTCTTGGTATATCGCAGATCATTTGGAATGTTGCTCAAGATGGATCCCCCGTGACTAGAGCGAAATCAACGCCTTTCCATGCCGCACGAACGGCGGCTTGACGATTCTCGCGGCGTGCGCTTTGCCGCGAATCTCGACTTGCACGCGCCCGGCACCGGTTTTCGGCACACGCGCCAACGCGATCGAGCGATTCAAGGTGGGCGAGAATGTGCCGCTCGTGACCTCGCCGCTCGGCAATACCTTCTGATGACTGCGCAGCACACCGCGCTCTTCGAGCACCAGGCCGACGAGTTCGAGACCTGCGCCGCGCAGCCGCTCGAGCGCCTGGCGCCCGATAAAATCGCGCTCCTTGGGCTCGAAGGCCACTGTCCACGCCAATCCCGACTCCAATGGGTGATGATCTTCGTCCATGTCGTTGCCGTAAAGATTCATGCCGGCCTCCAGGCGCAGGGTGTCCCTCGCGCCCAAGCCCGCGGGCTTGACCCCTTGCGCGCGCAACGCTCGCCAGGTCTGCGCCGCGTCGCCGGCCGGCAGAGTCACTTCGAAACCGTCTTCACCCGTATAGCCGGTGCGCGCGATGAACCAGGGTTCGAAAGCGGCGCCAGAGAAGGGTGCCAGCTGCCGCGCGGCGGCGCGCACGGCCTCCGGCAACACGGCGAGCGTCTTTTCCCGGGCAGTCGGGCCTTGCACGGCAATCATCGCCAAATCGTGGTGTTCGAGGACCGACACGCCGAAAGCGGCCGCGTGGCGGCGAATCCACACGAGATCCTTGTCGCGAGTGCCGGCATTGACGACCATGCGAAACCAGGTGTCGGACATGGAATAGACGATCAAATCGTCGATCACGCCGCCGCTCGGCAGCAGCATGCAGGAGTACAGCGCTTTGCCTTCGCTCTTCAGGCGGCCGACGTCGTTGGCCAGCAGGCTCTGCAGGAATTCGCGCACGCGCGCGCCGCGCAAATCGACGACACCCATATGCGAGACGTCGAACATGCCGGCGTCGCGGCGCACCGCATGGTGTTCTTCGATCTGTGAACCATAGTGAAGCGGCATATCCCAGCCGCCGAAATCGACGATTTTCGCACCCTCCTCGAGGTGGGTGTCATAGAGCGCGGTCTTCAAGCCCATCGCAACCTCACGGCGCAAGAATAAGAGACAAGCACCTTCGGTGCCTGCCCCTCTGTCCTTTGAACCTGAGAGATCGCGCGCTTAGGAGCGCTGCTCCCCTTCGGTGGATCGCCGCTGCGACCGCTCTCCAGAGATCGCGAGAGTCTGCCGTTCATGTGCCTGAGCGTTTCCGGGCGGGTTGCGCCTTCGGCGGTCCTCCTCGCGAGGACTCTCTCCAGACAGCTCTTATTGCGATGTCCACATGATACACGATCTGTCTGCGGCGGTGGCGCGGCGCGCCTAGCCGCCGGACCTCTTCGCCGGCCAACCCAGTTTGTTGAGCTCGGCAACGATCACGTCGCGATGATCGCCTTGAATCTCGATCACGCCCGCGCGCACCGTACCGCCAGATCCGCAGCGCTTCTTGAGCTGTGTGGCCAATGACTCGATGTCGGCCACGGCCAGCGGCAGACCGGTGACGGTGGTAACCCCCTTGCCCGCCCGGCCTTTGACTTCGCGGCCCACCCGCACCGTAGCGGGTTTCGCGGCGCCCGCAACTCCTTTCGGGCACACGCAATCGCGCACCGGCCTGCGACAATTGGGGCAGAGACTGCCGACTCCGGTTGAGTAGACGATTCGCGCGTTCATGTTGGTATTATGACTCATGGCTTTTGTAGCACCGCTCTTGTTGCACGGCGAGCACGTATCGCTCGTCCCGCTCACCCATTCGCACCACGACGATCTGGTCGAAGCCGCGCGCGACGGCGAACTCTGGACGCTGTGGTACACGACCATCCCGCAGCCCGCAGGCATGCGGGCGGAAATCGACCGGCGCCTCGGGCTGCAAAAACAGGAGTCGATGCTGCCGTTCGCGGTGATCGAGAAATCGAGCGGTCAAGCGGTCGGTATGACGACATTCATGCACATCGATGCCGCCAATCGTCGGCTGGAGATCGGTTCGACCTGGTACCGCAAGCGCGTGCAGCGCAGCCCGCTCAATACCGAGTGCAAGCTGCTGTTGCTGACCCACGCGTTCGAGCAGCTCTCCTGCATCGCCGTGGAGTTTCGCACCCATTTCTTCAATCACCAGAGCCGCGCCGCCATCGAACGCCTGGGCGCGAAGCTCGACGGCATACTGCGGCAGCATGCGTTCGCGGGCAACGGCACCTTGCGCGATACCTGCGTGTACAGCATCCTTGACCGGGAGTGGCCCACCGTTAAGGCAAATCTCGTGTATCGCCTCGAGTAGCCTCCCGCCTTCCCGTAGGCGCCGCCCCGAGCCTGCAACTTTTTCAGGCCGGCGGTGTTCTGGATCTAAACGAATGTAGTCCAGTGCAACATCCACCCATCGGGCCCAACCGCTCTGACGAGTTCACGACCTTCATGCGTGCCTATCAGGATATGGTTTTCTCGACCGCCTCGCGGCTCGCCGGCGACGATGGGCAGGCGCAGGATATCGCCCAGGAGGTGTTCCTGCGCGCCTATGACCATTTCGAGGATCTGCGCACCAGTCCGACCGCGGGCGGCTGGCTCAAGACCGTGACCACCAATTTGACACTCAATTATTTGACGCGCTATCGCAAGCGTTGGCGCATGTTCTCGGAACTCCCGGAACAAGAGTTCACTGCGCCGCAGCCGGACAACCTGCTGGCGGACTTGAGCGCCGAGCAGCAACGCGGGCTGATCGATGAGGCCTTGCGCAAACTGCCGGAGCATCAGCGGCTGCCTCTGGTGCTGTACCACTTCGAAGAACTGACGTATGAGGAGATCGCCATCAAGCTGCATGTCTCGCTGGCCAAGGTCAAAACCGACATACGGCGCGCCCGCGCAGCATTGCTTCCGCTGCTGCATCGAGACGGCCCATGACCCCGCATGATCCCGATGAGGCTCTGGCGCTGCTCGCTCAAACGCTGCGCGAGTTGCCGTTGCGGCGCGCGCCGGCGACGCTCGAGCCGCGCGTAATCGGCGAACTGCAACGGCGCGCCGCGCTTCCCTGGTGGCGACGCAGCTTCGCGCACTGGCCGCTGGCCGCACGCTGCGTCTTCGTCGTGATCTGCGCCGGTTTGGTGTTGGGTGCGCTCGGCGGCACGGCGGCAGTGGCCAACGTGCATTCCCTGTCATGGCTGCGCGAGGCGGGTGGACTTCTCATGTCGCTGGGTTATGTCGCAGCGTTGCTCGAGCATGTAACGCTTCCGTCCTGGGTTTACGGCGCCATCGCCGTGGGCGCGGTGCTGTATGCAGTGTTGTTCGGGCTCGGTGCCGCGGTGTACCGCACGCTCTATCTTCCGCCACCGGTAGTCGAGTCAAGCATATGAAAATCTCCATGCTGCAACGGCGCGCGTTCCTGGCCGTGCCGCTCTTCGGCATCTTGCTGGCTTGCGCGGCGGCAGGCGCC
>CAYRAC010000166.1:0-7658 GCA_964422045.1 uncultured Steroidobacteraceae bacterium | reverse complement strand
TACCCTCGTGGACCGGTTCGGCCATCGGCAACAAAGCCTTCACCGGGATCCCCGGCCAACCCGTGCTGTACGAGACCGTGAACGGATCCACCGTTCAGCTCGCGCTCTCGAATATCACGGTAGTGCCGCCGCCCGGGGGCGGCGCGACGGCGTCCTACGCCATGATCGCGGCGGACGGCGAGTCCACCAACCAGACCGAGCAGCTGGTTTTCACCACCAATGGACAGGCGTGGACCCAGGTGGCGCAGATCGCCCAAGGCACCTTGTACCCGACGGTGTCGGGCGTGGGAACCAACACGGTGACCGAGACCGGCGTTGCCGGAACGGTCGGCAGCTTCGTGTTCGCCTCCTTCAACAATCCCACGCAACTGTCGGCGACTCTGGTCGGCGGCGGACTGCAGGGCGCGATGTTCGCCATTCGCTATGCCTCGCTCGCGGCGAACGCGCAATTCAGCGGCGCTCGCGCCAGCGCCAGCGATCAGTTCACCTACGGCATCTCCACCACCGGCGGTCAGTCGATTGCCTCGGGGACGACCTCGGGCAGTGGCACGGGACCCTTCACCCCGGCCGTGGCACCGACGATCGCGGCGTCCTATCCCTTCGTCGTGAGCGAGACGCTCGCGGCGGGCAGTACCAGCACCCTGGCGAACTATGCGGTCTCGCTCACCTGCACCAACGGAGCGAGCGGAACCTCGTCGACGGGTCTGCCGACCAATCTTGCAGCACGCACTTATACGTTCTCCTCGCTCCAGTACGGCGATGCCGTGTCGTGCGTGTTCACCAATACCGCGAACCGCGCAAATTTGACGGTCGCGAAGAGCGGGCCGACCTCGGTAAGTGCAGGCGCACCGGTGAGCTACAACGTGGTGGTCGCCAATGCCGGGCCGTCCGACGCCAGCGGCGCATTCGTGAAGGATCCGGCGGTCGCGAATTTTACGGCCCTAGCGGTGACCTGCGGGTCAGCCGCCGGCGGTGCGGTCTGTCCCACCGCGGGCCTCACCATCGCAAATCTGCAAGGCTCCGGGATCCTGATCCCGACGCTGCCGAGCGGTGGGTCGGTCACATTCGCCGTCAGCGGCACCGCCGGCACGGGCACCATCGTCAATCTTGCCTCGGTCACGCCGCCCTCGACGGTGGTGAATTCCAACACCACGCCGACCTCGAGCGCGACAACCACCGTGACCCCGCCACCGGACGCCCTCAGCACGGCCGCTTTTCCAGTGAACGTGGCCGCCGGGCAGCCGGTGAACGGCACGGTGACGTTCTCGAACGGGGGCTCGGGAATCGCGAACAACACGACGTTCAGCATGACGTTGGCCGCGAATCTGGCGGCTGCGACTCTCACGGGATTGCCGGCCGGCGCCACCTACGCCTACGCGCCGGGGACGGGCATCGTCGCGTTCGCCGGCATGCCGACGACCTTGGCGGCCGGCGCTTCGATCGGACCGATCGGCGTGCATTACACGCAGCCGAGCGCGGGCACTTCGACGGTGACCGCGACGGTGTCAACCACCGCGGATAGCAACCCCGCCAATAACACCGTCAGCGTCGTGGTCGGTGGGCCGCCGGACGCCATCAGCAGCGTGGCATTTCCTGCCAGCGTCTACCCCGGTCAACCGGTCAGCGGCACGGTGAGCTTCTCGAACGGCGGCACCGGGATTGCGACGAATACGAGTTTTGGGATGACGCTGCCGGCCAATCTAGCTGTTGCGCCCACCTTGACGGGCTTGCCGGCGGGCGCGGCCTACAGTTATGCCGCGGGCACGGGCGTGACCACGCTCACCGGCATGCCGACGAGCATTGCCGTGGGCGCCTCGCTCGGACCGATCGGCGTGAACTATCTGCAACCCGCGAGCGGCAGCTCCACGGTGACCGCGGTTGTCGCGACCACCGGCGACAGCAACCCGAGCAATAACACCGCGACGGCCGTGATCGGCGGCGGGCCGCCGGATGCCTCGAGCGCCGCGACATTCCCGACCACGGTGAATCCGGGTCAGCCGGTGAATGGCACGGTCACCTTCTCGAACGGCGGGTTGGGGATCGCAACCAACACGACCTTCGGATTGACGCTGCCGGCGAATCTTGCGACGGCACCGACGCTCACCGGCTTGCCGGCGGGTGCCGGTTATGCCTATGCACCCGGAACCGGCGTCATCACGTTCACCGGCATGCCGACGACGTTGGCGGCCGGCGCTTCGATCGGACCGATCGGCGTGCATTACACGCAGCCGAGCGCGGGCACTTCGACGGTGACCGCGACGGTGTCAACCACCGCGGATAGCAACCCCGCCAATAACACCGTCAGCGTCGTGGTCGGTGGGCCGCCGGACGCCATCAGCAGCGTGGCATTTCCTGCCAGCGTCTACCCCGGTCAACCGGTCAGCGGCACGGTGAGCTTCTCGAACGGCGGCACCGGGATTGCGACGAATACGAGTTTTGGGATGACGCTGCCGGCCAATCTAGCTGTTGCGCCCACCTTGACGGGCTTGCCGGCGGGCGCGGCCTACAGTTATGCCGCGGGCACGGGCGTGACCACGCTCACCGGCATGCCGACGAGCATTGCCGTGGGCGCCTCGCTCGGACCGATCGGCGTGAACTATCTGCAACCCGCGAGCGGCAGCTCCACGGTGACCGCGGTTGTCGCGACCACCGGCGACAGCAACCCGAGCAATAACACCGCGACGGCCGTGATCGGCGGCGGGCCGCCGGATGCCTCGAGCGCCGCGACATTCCCGGCCACGGTCAATCCGGGTCAGCCGGTGAATGGCACGGTGACCTTCTCGAACGGCGGGTTGGGGGTCGCAACCAACACGACCTTCGGAATGACGCTGCCGGTCAATCTCGCGACGGCGCCGACGCTGACCGGCTTGCCGGCGGGTGCCGGTTATGCTTATGCACCCGGAACCGGCGTCATTACGTTCACCGGCATGCCGACGACGCTCGCCGTGGGCATCCCGGTGGGTCCGATCGGCGTGCACTACGTGCAGCCCGCGTCCGGAACCTCCACCGTCACCGCGGCCGTCACCGACACGGGTGACAGCAACCCGAGCAATAACAGCGTCACGGTGGTGGTCGGTGGCGGCGCACCCGATGCGCAAAGCGTGGTCGCTTTCCCGAACGCGGTGGATCCGGGTCAGCCGGTGAACGGCACGGTCACCTTCTCGAACGGCGGGTTGGGGGTCGCAACCAACGCCACCTTCGGAATGACGCTGCCGGCCAATCTCGCGACGGCACCGACGCTTGCCGGCTTGCCGGCGGGCGTTACCTACGCCTACGCGCCCGGGAGCGGCGTGATCACCTTGACCGGCATGCCGACGAGCTTGGCGGCGGGCAGTTCCATCGGCCCCATCGGCGTGGGTTATCTGCAGCCCGCGAGCGGCAGCTCGACCGTCATCGCGGTCGTCACCACCACCGGCGACAGCAACCCGAGCAACAACACAGCGACCGCGGTGATCGGCGGCGGGCCGCCGGATGCCATCGCCACGGCCGCGTTTCCCGCCAACGTCATTGCCGGCCAGCCGGTCAACGGCACCGTGACGTTTTCCAACGCGGGGCTTGGGCCCGCGAGCAACGCCAGCTATGGGATGACGCTGCCAGCCAACCTTGCGACGCCACCCACTCTCACCGGCTTGCCGGCGGGTGCCAGTTACGCGTATGCGCCGAGCAGCGGGGCGATCGCGTTCACCGGGATGCCAACCAGCATCGCGGTCGGCGCTCTCGTCGGCCCGATTGGAGTGCACTACGTGCAGCCCGCGGCGGGAACCTCCACCGTGACCGCGACGGTCGCAACGCCGGGCGACAGCAAGCCGAGCAACAACAGCGTCACGCTCGTGATCGGCGGCGGCACGCCGGACGTCAGCAGCACGGCCACGTTTCCGGCCGATGTGAATGCCGGGCAGACCGTGAGCGGCACGCTGACGTTTTCGAACAGCGGACCTGGGATCGCGACCAACACCACGTATGCGATCACGCTGCCGGCGGGCCTCACCGCGGCGCCGACGCTGACGGGCTTGCCCGCGGGAGTCACGTATAGCTACGCGCCGGGCAGCGGCGTGATCACGCTCGCCGGTATGCCGGCCACGATTGCCGCCCATGCGGCAGTCGGCCCGATCGCGATCAGTTATGTGCAGCCCGCGTCGGGAAGCTCCACGGTGACCGCGACGGTTGCGGCGAGCGGTGACAGCAACCCGAACAACAACAAGGTTTCCGTGGTGATCGCCGGCCTTGCCGTTGCGGACTTGAGTGCGCGGGTGAATTTCCCCGCCCACGTCAATGCCGGGCAGCCGGTCACTGGGACGGTGAGCTTTGCGAACGCCGGGCCAAGCAGCGCCAGCGGCGCGCACTACAGCATCACATTGCCCGCCAATCTTGCGGTGCCGCCCACGCTCACCGGACTGCCGAGCGGCGTCACCGCCAGTTATGATGCGGCCAGCGGCGTCGTCACGTTCAGCGGTTTGTCGGCGACCCCTGCGTCGGGCGCGACCTTGGGTCCGATCGGCGTGTCGTTTGCGCAGCCCGCCTCCGGCAGCTCGACCGTGACCGCGACGGTGGGCGGCACGACGCTCGATCCGTCGACCGGCAACAACAGCGCGACCTCTACGATCACCGGGGCCGCAGCGCAGCTGACCGGCGTCGTGTTCGTCGACAACAATCAAGACGGCGTATACGACGGCGGCGACACGCCGATTGCCGGAACGGCCGTGCAGTTGTTCAACGGCACGCGGCTGATCGCGACCACAACCACAGCCGCCAATGGTTCGTATAGCTTCGCGGGCCAATCTGCGGGCGCATACAGCGTCGTGGTCGCGCCGTTGCCCGGCAATGCCAGCGATACGCCGTCGCCGCAGAAGGTGACGTTGGGTGGAACCGCGGCGGTGGTCGCGAATTTCGGCCAGGTTCGCGCGGCTGCCGCCGGTTCCCTGGTGCTCACCAAGAGCACGCCGCTGGTCGACATTGCGGCCGGGCAATCGGTGCCCTACACCATCACGGCCGCCAATGCCACGGCACAGACGATTGCCAACAGTGTCGTCACCGATCTCATGCCGGCGGGATTTCACTTCAGGACGGGCAGCGGCAGAGTCAACGGGCTGAAACAAGATCCGACGGTGAACGGCCGAACCTTGAGCTGGGTGCATCTGACCTTTGCCGCCGGCGAGAAGAAAACTTTCAGCTTGGTGCTGACCGCGGGCGCGGGCGTGGTCGGCGGCGACTACGTGAATCAAAGCACCGCGTACAACGGCGCCACCCACATCGCCATTTCCAATGTCGCGACCGCCACGGTTCGCGTGGTAGGCGACCCGACCTTGGATTGCCCGGACTTGGTCGGCAAAGTTTTCGACGATGCCAACGCCAATGGGGTGGACGACCCGGGTGAGAAGGGCATCGCGGGAGTCAGACTCGTGACGGCCCAAGGCCTGCTCGTCACGACCGATGCGCAAGGCCGCTACCACATTGCCTGTCCGCTGATGCCGGATGTCTCGATCGGTTCGAACTTCATACTCAAGCTCGACGAGCGCACGCTGCCGTCGGGCTACCGGTTGACCACGGACAATCCGGAAACCGTGCGCCTCACGGCCGGCAAGGTATCGAAGCTGAATTTCGGCGCCACCATTCATCATGTCGTGCGCATCGAAGTGAGCGGCACGGGATTCGACAGAGATCAACTGCGCGCAGACGTGGCGGCGCGCGTCGATTCGCTGATTGCCTCGATGCAGGATCGGACCTTCGTGGTGCGCCTCGCATATGCGGCCGGTGAGGAAAGCGATGCGACGATCGCGCGGCGCCTGCAGGCGCTGCGGGCAACTTTGAATGCCGCGTGGAAGTCGCATGACCTCAAACAACCGCTGCGCATCGAAGAAGACGTGGTCCGCGGGGCGAGCGCGCACGGCGCCGGCGGGGCGCGGCCATGAGATCGCGCGTCGCGAGCATCGCGGTGCTGCTGCTCCTCGGCGTCGCGGCCGCGCATGCGCAATCGACGGCGGATGCGCCGCCGAACACGGAGCGCAGCGTGCCCGCGGCACCCGCTTCCGATGCACTCATCGAACGACAGGTCGCGACTCGGGTCACGCCGCTGCCCGCAGCGATGCCCAACACCCGCATGGAAATGTCGGATTCGGTGCGTCAAGCCTACTTCGTCTCGGGCAGCGCCGAGCTCACGCCCCTGGCCAAAACCAAGCTGGACGAATTCGTCGCGCAATTGGGCGGCCATCGCGTGCAGCGCGCATTGGTCACGGCGCACACCGATTCGCAGCCGCTGGTGCGCGCGGCGAAACGTCAATTCGGAACCAACCAGCGTCTGTCGGAGGCGCGCGCGGCGAGCGTGGTGCAGTACCTGCGCGCGGCGCTTGCATTGCCGCAGCAGGCGTTCGCCATCGAAGGTTTCGGCGACAGCCGGCCGATCGCCGACAATGCCAGCGATGCAGGACGCGCCAGCAATCGGCGTGCGGAGGTCGCGGTGTGGTTGGACGCCTCCGAGCAAGCGCCGCAAAGCGCCGAGCCGACAGCGCCGCCAGCGAGCCTGGCCGCGGCCTCGAACTGCATCGGCGATGCGCCGGATCAGATCGCCCCGGTGCGCATCACGGTGGATGGCGTGCCGCTCGATCGGCGCGAGGGAACCAATGAGGCGGACCGGCAACGCTGCGTCGACGTGGCACTGGCGCGCGCCGAGATCCAGGTGCGCTACGATCCGCTCGAGCAGCAGCCGTTCTTGAATGTCATCGCCATTCCGCAGCAGGGAGTCGTCGGCAGGCCGGTTCGTTTCACGAGCTACAGCAACTATCCGCGCTTCATCGATCATGCGGAATTGCGGCTGTTCGCCGCGGATCAGAGCGTGCAGCAGGTGCCGCTCAAGATCATCCCGATCGCCGCCGGCCAGTCGGCGGAATGGGTGCCGCCGGCGTGGCGTCGGTCGCTCTTGAATCTGACGACGTCGTTGGAGAAGCCGCACTTCGTGACCTACGTATTGCGCGTCTACGACGCGGCGGGACACTTCGACGAAACCCGGCCGCGGCGTCTGGACTTGACCGATACCGCGCCGCTGCAAACGCTGGACGCGGATGCGCTGGCACGCAGTACCGAACGGGCCGCATACGGCGAGAACACGCTGGTGCTGCACAATATTGCGTCGCGCGGCGGCGCCATCACCGTGAGCGGCAGTCATGTGCCGCCGGGCGATACGGTGCTGGTGCAAAATATTCCGATACCGGTGGATGAGGATCGGCATTTCGTTGCACGCCAGATCCTGCCCGATGGTCCGCAACAAGTCAGCGTGAAAATACTCAACGCGCGCGGCGAAGGTCTCGATTTCACGCGCAACATCGTGGTTGCGAGCGACGACTCGTTCTTCGTCGGTTTGGCGGATTTCACCGCGGGAGCACGCAGCAGCAGCGGGCCGATCGACCTCGTGAGCGGCGCAACGGCGGAGCAGACGCGCCGCGATTACGTGAATGGTCAGTTGGCCTTCTATTACAAGGGCCTGGTGAAAGGCGAGTGGCTGCTGACCGCCGCGGCCGATACGCAGGATCAACCGGTGCGCGATCTGTTCAGCAATTTCGCCCGCAAGGATCCGCAGGATCTACTGCGGCGCATCGATCCGGACCGCTATTATCCGGTGTACGGCGATGACAGCACCACGGTGCAGGATGCACCCACCGCCGGCA
>CAYRAC010000165.1:0-7669 GCA_964422045.1 uncultured Steroidobacteraceae bacterium | reverse complement strand
GTCGTCGGTCACGATCGGAAACGAGAGCGCGCCTGCGCCGGGCTTGTTCGTCTGCGGTGGCGGCCTTGTCGCCCGCGTGCGTGTTACCCGCCGTGAACAGCGTGGCAACGGCGAAGGCCGCCGCAGTCGTGGACAGCGATTCGCTCGTAAATTGACACCTGTGCCGAGCTGGCTGCGCGCCTTGCGCCGGCGAACGTCTATTTGGCGGTACTAGCCACCGGATTGGGTGTCCCCGCCCCCCAAGTGAACGCCGTTATCAGCCAGGCGCTCTTTTCCTTCTGAAGCACGAACACCATGTGCGCAACTTCCCGCATGAGTATGCCTTTTTGTTTGAACGTGTAAACCACGGGCAGGGCGACGTAGCCGTGATCACCATTGACAACCAAACCCGTTGGCTTGCCCATCTTGTACGCGCCGTCGGTGACAGCTTCCTTCTGTCCCCAAGCGGCGTATGCCTTGAGCCATGTGTCAAATGCATCTGCACCCGTCCAGATATGCGGGGAGATCTCGTCAATGATGGTCACACCGCTGGACGACAACGTCGACGCCGCAGTCTTCATGTCACCGTTATTCATGCTGTCGCTGAGCAGGTGGACGGGCGCTATCAGTTGCGCCTCCGGCGTCGCTGCACCAGCGACTACAGTAACCCCAAGTAGAGCAATCGTTCCCAAGAGCGCCAGTGATTTCATCGCAGAGCTCCTTATTTGACTTGTTTAGCCGGACTATCAAAGTAGCGGATATTGTCTGCACCGGCAACAGGCTGTCTACCGGTTAGAGCTGCTAGAGACATCTAGGCGAGTCGCAAGATGCCGCGACTTAGCTGGCGTAGGAATGTTCGCAATGGACTCCGAGGCTCCCCCTCGCGAACGGCCGCTTGCGGGCTTAAGCGCCAGGGAGTGTGCGCGCAGACAGGTTGCGTGTTGCCAAGAAAATTACCCCGTACCCTATTGCAGCGCGCCAAGCCACGCAGCCATTCGCCGCTCGATGCTTCCGCCGCGCGAACGCGGGTGCAGTATAGTTGTCCGGGTCATAACACCACCCTCATATCGACCAAGTCGAAAAGGGATTTTTTATGAAGCGCTACGTGACCTTGCTGACACTCACGTCTTGGATAGCAGCGGCGCTCGCGACAGAGTCAAAGCCTGCGAGTACTCCGCCGGCAGTTGACGCAAAGAAACAGGTGTTGGACCTTGAAAAGGAGTGGGTTGCTGCCGAACTCAAGCATGATGCAACCAAGCTGCAGCGAATTCTTGATGACAAATTCGTCTTCAGCTATGGCAGCAAAATGCCCGCCGACAAGGCGACCTACATCAAGGAATTCACCGACGGCGACATCGATCCAACGGAATCGCAAACCTTGAGCGACGAATCCGTGATTTTGGATCGTGACACCGCCGTCGTTGTTGGGACCGACACCGCAAGCGGGACAGAAAAAGGTTCTCCGTACAGGGTGGTGTTTCGATACACGGTGACTTACGTGCACCGGCAGGGCCATTGGCTAGCCTTAGCCGAGCACTTGGTGGAGGTGCCTTCGGGGAAGTAGGCAACGACTTCGCTAATCCGTCAGGGCGACGACCTTCCCATTCTCCCAAACGTAGATCGGAACACCGTGCATACGGGCAGTTCGGCGCGCGTCCTTCGCAGCCCGGCGCAGTGCGCGCCCAACCTTCACTGCAGTCGTGGGGGCCGTCTTGCCGGTTCGCTTGACCTTCATTCGCTTTTCTCCAGAGGCCGCGGCTCTCGCCCAGAATTGTCGTATACCGCCCAGCCCTCATTGCCCCGAGCTCCGGCTTCAGCGGCGATAGCCCGATTGCAAGGAGATCCGCGTTCACGAAATGGACAAAGCCCTCGTCCTCCGGTAAATAGCGGCGGGCAAAAGTTGTCTTGCCTGCACCGTTCGGTCCAGCGATCACGATACAACGGGGTGTCTTCTTTCGCTTGCGCAATTGGGAAGCATACACATTCGGTAAAGATTTGGACGGTACGCGCGCGTTCCTACGATCCCGACACCCCCAATCTGAGTTGGTCACGTTCCTAGGCCGCTCGCGAGACCCGCCCCGATGGGCCGCGATACGTCGAGTTTCCAGCCGGTTGATCGTACAATCCGCGGCATGAGCACAGAGGACCGTGTCTCCGTCTGTGCAGTGGAATTTCACCGCAATGTCGGCTCAAATCAGGAGGTCGCACTCATTAAGCCCCTCACCATCACAAAGAATGGTCGCGAACGGACCGTGCTGCTATCCGCCCAGGCGCGCCTAAAGCGCCGGGACCGCCGGGTCATTGCGGCCGGTGAACTGTCGGAGCGTCAAGTCGACGCCATTCGCGACGCTCGAATTCCGGACCGATTCGCGGATCTCGATAAAGAAATCAAAGACTGAAGGCCATGCCGTTTCCGAAACTGTACGCCGGTCCAGCCGGGCAAAACAGGAAGTCAGCATTATCGATTACGTCAACTGTGAGGTTCAGTGCTGTGGCGAATGTTTCAGAAACGCCAGCGCAGTTATCGTGGTCTCGGCTACGCGAGAGGCGAAGCGCCCCTCGGACTGGGGGATGCAAGGGATGACCTCGTTGTCGAGTATGACGAGGGAGTGCTGCGCGCGTTCAAGGAGCGGGAGGACTTCATATGACTGCAAGCAAGTGCGCTGCGGGTGGACAACATCCGCGCCTCACTAAGGCGAGGTTCGCAGAGATGATCGAGCAAGCGACCGTCGATGCCTACGGGGACTCCGAGCAGACTACAGGCTGGTTCACAATGATCGAGGAGTATCTGACGGTGCCGTTCGAGACGGTGGTGCTCGGCGTCCCGATCACTGTCGAGCGCGTTGATCTCGATGGCAGCGAGCAGATTGTCGCGATTTGTAGGCGCAAGCGAGCGCGGCAGTCAGTCCCAATCATCGATCTGCCGTTGCCGACGCCGCTACCGGATGGAGCGGAATGGATAGAGGCGTATCGCCGCTGGCATGCCGAAGGTCATCGTCCGAGACGCCCAAAGTGAGCGAGTACCGGTACTTTGAATTCCAGGCTATCGACCGGCCGCTAAGCAAGAAGGAAATCGCAGAACTGCGCTCCTACTCGACACGGGCGCGAATTACGCCGACGAGCTTCGTCAATGAATATTCCTGGGGAAACTTCAAGGGCGATGCAGACGTATGGATGGATAAGTACTTCGACGGGTTCCTTTACATTGTCAACTGGGTACACGCATTCTGAAGTTGCGGCTGCCTGATACTCAGCTGGGCGCCAAAACTGCGCGACTCTACGCGGTTGGTGAACTCGCCGCAGTGCGGCTGAAGAACCGCAACGTGATTTTCAGCTTTCTTTCCGAAGACGGGGAAGGTGAGGACTCCGTCGAGAGCGAATTCTTGCTGGCATCGATTATTTCAGTTCGGTCCGAACTCGCTCGTGGTGACCTTCGAGTGCTTTACCTTGGATGGCTCCTGTGTGCGCAAAGCGGCGAGCTGGAGCCCGTCGATCTCTCGCCGCCTGTGCCGCCCGGTCTTGCCAAGCTGAGTGCGTCGCTGACTAGTCTTGCGGAATTTCTGCGTATCGATAGGACACTCATCCGGGCTGAGGCGCTTTCCAAAATCAGTCCTATCTTGGTCGTGAGAAATAGACCGGACTGATTTTCGCGAGTAATCCACTGGTGACGAAGACGCTGGCATAAGCGTCGTTGATGACGGAACTTCTGCCGCGTACGCGTCAGACTGCGCTTGTTGTCCCCAAGATATTCCTGATGAACATTGCAGGACGTTGGCGCGCCGGCGTAGCCGCAGAGTGGCGGTTTCGATCAAGATAAGCGAGGGCCCGGGCACGATTTGGCCATCTACCCCGGGCCCCCGGCCGTTACGGTTGCTTGGAGGCGAGCCGTTCAGCAGAGCCTTTATGCCTGCTCGCCCCGGTGCTGTCCAGCGCCCGGTGAGAGGGCACGTGGGCGGTGCAGGATGCGGTTCGGGAGTTCGATTGCCGGCGTTGCGGCAAGCGCACGTGCGTGTGCCGACCGTGTGACCGGGGCCAAGAGTACTGCGGGGAGAGCTGCGCCGGACTCAGTCGGCAGATGTATCTGCGAGCAGCCCGATCACGTTATCAAAAGACTCGGCGCGGTGCGCACTTACACGCGGCTCGGCAACGCAGATACCGGGCACGGTGCGCGGCGCCGGCGGGCGCGACAGCCAAAATAGTGACGGATCAGAGTTCCGCGGTGGCGCGCAGCGTCGGCACAGTGGTGGCCCATGAGGAAGCCGCCGAGAGGACTGATGATCCCGTCTGTGCACTGCCTGCCGGCGCCGCGACGCGTTGTGACTTCTGCGGCGCGATCTTCCCTGATCCGGATCCGGATCCGGAGGTAGGCGCGGGTGCAGCTGGAACTGCATCAACTGACCCTGCGCTACGAGCGGCTGCGCAAACGCAGCCCGCGAGAGGAACGGGCGCTGTTGGTGTCGCTGTCGGAGATCGGCCAGCAACTGCCGGTGGTGGTGATCGAGGAGACGCCGACCTTCATCCTGATCGACGGCTACAAACGGGTGCGAGCCTTGAAGCGCCTGGCGCACGACACGGTGCGCGTGACGAGCTGGCAGATGGCGGAGGCCGAGGCGCTGCTGCTCGAACGGAGCCTGCGCCGCGGCAGCGAGGACGCGCTCGATCAGGCGTGGTTGCTCGCCGAGCTGCAGGAACGATATCAATGGTCGCTCGAGGAGTTGGCGCGGCGCTTCGAACGCAGCAAAAGCTGGGTGAGTGGCCGGCTTGCGCTGCTGCAGACGTTGCCGGCTTCGATCCAGGAACAAATCCGTGTCGGGACATTGAGCGCGCACGCGGCGATGAAGTATCTGGTGCCGCTCGCGCGGGTGAACGCGGCGGCGGCGCAGGCCCTGGCCACAGCGCTAACGCCGCTCAAGCCCACGTCCCGGCAAATCGGCGCGCTGTACTGCGGCTGGCAAGGCGGCACCGAACGCACGCGCGAGCTGATCGTGCACAGTCCGCAGATTTATCTGCAGGCACAGGCGACCCGCGAGTCGCCGCCGCTGTCGGCGACGCAGCGCTTCCTGACCGATCTCGGCGCCTTGGGCGGCATCGCGCGCCGTGCGCACCGGGTGCTCGAGGGCCGCATGCTCGCCGAGTTGCAGGAGAGCGAACTGAAGGAAGTCAGCGCCGCGTTCGCGCGCGCGAACGGCGACATGCAACGCCTGGTGCAACGCTTCGAACGGGAGATCCACCCATGCTAGACGAAGACACCCGCACGGCGATCTTGCGCCTGCACGCCGAAGGCCACGGTAGCCGCAAAATCTCGCGAGCCCTCGGGATCGCGCGCGACTCGGTACGCCGCATCATCAGTTCCGGAAGTAGTATCGTGCCGCCGCTCATACGCGCGGAACGGGCGGAACCGTGGCGCGAGCAGATCCTGGAACTCTACGCCCGCTATGAAGGACACTTCGGGCGCGTGCATGAGGCGCTCACCGAGATGGGCGCCGCGCTCTCCTATCCTGCGTTGACCGCGTTTTGCCGTCGCCACGGCATCGGCCATACCCCGCCGCCGCCGGCGGGGCACTACGTGTTCACCCCGGGTCAGGAGATGCAGCACGACACGAGCCCGCACACCGCGATGATCGCCGCAACCCGGGTTCGGATACAGACCGCCTCGCTCGTTCTGTGCTTCTCGCGCATGATCTTCTTCCAGCACTATCCGCGCTTTACTCGCTTCGAGTGCAAGGCGTTCCTCGCCCAAGCGATCGACTACTTCCAGGGATCGGCGGGCCGTTGTATGGTGGACAACTCCCATGTGGTCGCGGCCTCGGGCACCGGCGAGAATATGATCCCGGCGCCCGAGATGGCCGCCTTCGCGGCGCGCTACGGCTTCGCGTTCATCGCCCACAAGGTGGGCGATGCGAACCGTTCGGCACGAGTCGAGGCACCCTTCCATCGCATCGAGTCCGGGTTCTTGACCGGCGAGACGTTCGCCGACTGGCGCGATCTGAACCTGCGGGCCCGGGCGACGTGCGAGACTTGGAACGCCAAGTACTCCTCGAAGCTGCATGCCAGCCGCCGCGAACTCTTCGCCGCCGAACAGGCGCATCTGAAACCCCTGCCGCTGCACGTGCCGGAGGTCTATCAACTCTGGACCCGCATCGTCGACGCGGAAGGGTACGTGAACGTGAGCCGCGTGCGCTACTCCGCGCCGTATCGTCTCATTGGCCGGGCACTCGAAGTGCGCGAAACCCTCGAGCGGGTCATCCTGTATGACGGGCCGCGTCGGGTCGCGAGCCACGCCCGGATCCATGGCCCCGTTGATACCCGTGTGACCGATCCGCAGCACCGGCCGCCGCGTGGCCAAGGACTCTCCCGCCACCGCCCGCCCGCCCCGGAACAGATCGAGATCCTGCAGATCGAGCCGCGGCTGAGCGGCTACCTCAAAGCCTTCAAGCACTACGTCGGTGAACGGCGTGCACCGCTGCGCCGGCTCCTCTCGATGCTGCGCGACTATCCGCGCGACGCGTTCCTCGCCGCCGTCGCCGATGCCGAACGCTACCGACTGTTCGAACTCGACCGGCTCGAGACCATGGTACTGCGCCGCATTGCGGATGATTACTTCCCGCTCGATCTGGAGAGCGCCGATGAATGAGGATCTCGAGCAGCTCCTGCAGAACCTCAAGCTCAAGACCATCGCCGCGCGCTTCGATGAGATGCTCGCCGAGGCCGAACAAAACGGCACGCCGGTGCAGACACTGGTGACCCAGTTGCTGCGTGCCGAGTGGCATGCCCGCCAGGAAAAGGCTCTGCAGGCGCGCATCGACCGCGCGGACTTCCCAGAAGCCTGGACCCTCGAGTCCTTCCCGTTCAAAATGCAAAAGGGCGTCAAAGAGCGTCAGATCCGTACCTTCGCTGAACTCGACTTCATCCCCAAGGCCGAGAACATCGTGTTCATCGGGGAAACCGGCGTCGGGAAAACCGGCCTGATGGTGAGCCTTGCCCGCAAGGCCGTGCAGAACGGCTATCGCGCCTTGTTCATCACGGCCCAGGATCTGCTCGACGAAATGTACACTTCGCTCGCCGACCGATCCTCGCGCCGGCTCCTGAAGTCTCTCGCGAACGTCGATGTACTTGCGATCGACGAGCTGGGGTATATCAACATCAAACCTGAACAGACCAACATCTTCTTCAAGCTCATGGAGGAGCGCCATCGTCGCAAGCCGACACTGATTACAACGAACTTGCCCTATGCAACTTGGCCCGACTTCCTCGCCAATCCGGCTCTCACCAAGGCGCTCCTGAGTCGTCTGCGCGAGCGCTGCCACACCATCACCATCGACGGTCCCTGCATCCGCCCTCAGACCGGCTGATCGAATCCATTGTCCGTTCGATCCCGTCCGATCCGCCCTCGCGCATCTCTCTGCGCGCAATCCCGCGCTAAATCCTGAAACCCGCCCGGTCTACTTCAGACGAGTAAACTCGGACTGGTTCTGACGAGCGCCGCAGGATCCTGGAGGTCGCGGATATTTTCCGCGCCCACGGGCCGGCGTGGCGGCGCATTGAGCGGGGACATTTAAGTCTCGGCCAGCTGAAGGTCATGTCGGCTATCGAGCAGTGCCGCAGCGTCGCGCTTGGCGGCCATGCGCTGCGCTGCTCGGCGTGCGCCGAGCAGCAGATCGCTTATAACTCGTGCCGCAACCGGCACTGC
>CAYRAC010000164.1:0-7702 GCA_964422045.1 uncultured Steroidobacteraceae bacterium | reverse complement strand
GGTTCACCTGCAGCAGATAATCTCCCGCGGCATGCGAGGCGCGAATCGTGACGGACCGGTCGAAGGTGACGACCAGGTCGATTGTCGGGTCGATCGATTCCTTGAGCGCGGGCAATTCCGCCTTGACGGCATCGATCATCTCGATGATGTTGGCGCCGGGCTGCTGGAACACCTGGACGAAGACCGCGGGCTTGCCGTTGTACAGGCCGTAGGTGCGGATGTTCTCGGTCGCGCCGCTGTCCATGTCGAGCACCGTGGCCACATCGCGCAGCCGCACCGTTGCGCCATTGCGATTGGCAATGATCAGGTTGCGATACGGTTCCGCGTCGCGCGCATTGTCATTGGTGTAGATCTGGTAGTGCAGCGCATCGGTCTCGACCGAGCCCTTCGGCGCGTTGGCATTCGAGTTGGAAATCGCGGCGCGCACGTCCTGCAGGCCGATGCCGTATTTTGAGAGCGCCAGCGGATTGATCTCGACCCGTACGGCGGGCAAGGCACTGCCGTTGACGTTGACCCCGCCGACCCCCTGGATCTGCGACAAGCGCTGCGAGATCACCGCATCCGCGGCGTCGTAAATCTGCCCCTGCGTGAGCACATTGGAGGTCATGGCAATCGCCATGACCGGAAACGCGGCGGTGTTGAGCTTGCGGTAGGAAGGATTGCGGGTGAGCGAGGAGGGCAGGTCGGCATGCGCCGCGACGATGGCCGCCTGCACGTCGCGCGCCGCGCCGTCGATGTCGCGATCGGTGCCGAAGGTCAATTGGATGTTCGAATTGCCGACGCTGCTCGAGGAGGTCATGTCGTCGACATCGGAAATGGCGCCGAGATGCCGCTCGAGGGGAGTCGCAACCGTGGCGGCCATGACCTCGGGGCTCGCTCCCGGCAGCTGCGCCGAGACGAAGATCGCGGGTACATCGATCCGCGGCAGCGGTGCCACCGGCAGCAAAATGAAGGCCACGCCGCCGCACAACGCCACGCCGACGGTCAGCAGAATCGTCGCGACCGGACGCTGAATGAAGGGGGCGGAGATATTCATGTGGGATTGTCCGCCAAGCGCTCATCGCCCGAGGCACTGCGCACCCGTGCGCGCGCGCGCGCGGCAATGCGGTCGAACGCGAGATAGATGACCGGCGTGGTGAACAAGGTCAGCACCTGGCTGACCAGCAGGCCGCCGACGATGCTGACCCCAAGCGGGTGGCGCAACTCCGAGCCCGTGCCGGTGCCGAACATCAGCGGCAGGGCACCGAAGATCGCGGCCATCGTGGTCATGAGAATGGGGCGAAATCGCAGCAGGCAGGCCTGGTAAATCGCATCGCGCGGCGACAAGCCTGCGTCGCGCTGCGCCACGACCGCGAAATCGATCATTAGAATGGCGTTCTTTTTCACGATGCCGATGAGCAGAATGATGCCGATGAGCGCGATGATGGTCAGGTCATCGCCGAACAGCATGAGCGCCAGCAGCGCGCCGATGCCGGCCGAGGGCAGCGTCGAGAGAATGGTGATCGGGTGGATGAAACTCTCGTACAACACGCCCAGCACGATGTACATGACGAGCACGGCCGCCACCAGCAACAGCAGCTCGTTGCTCAAATTGCTGCGAAACGCCAGCGCCGCCCCTTGAAAGGTGGTGCGGATGCTCTTCGGCAGGCCGAGATTGAGCTCGGCGTCCTCGATGGCCGACACGGCCGCGCCGAGCGAGGCATTCGGGCTCAAGTTGAAGGACACCGTGGTCGCGGGAAACTGCGCCAAGTGATTGATGAGGAGCGGGCGCGTCTCGACGTCGGTTTTGGCGATGGCCGACAGCGGTACTTGGCCGCCGCTTGCCGATGGCACGTAGATCGACGCCAGTGAATCCACGGATCCATAGGAGGCGGGATCCGCTTCGAGGATGACGCGATATTGATTCGACTGGGTGAAAATCGTCGACACGATGCGCTGCCCGAATGCATCGTACAACGCGTTGTCGACGGTGCCGACGCTGATGCCGAGACGCGCCGCGCTGTCGCGGTCGATGGTGATGTAGGCGGCGAGCCCGTTATCTTCCTGATTGCTGACGACGTCCGCGAGTTCCGGCCGCTGGCTCAGCGCCGTCAGGAGTTTCGGCGTCCAGGTGGACAGTGCCGTCGCATCGGCACTCTCGAGCGTGAAATTATATTGTGTGCGGCTCACGGTGTTGTCGAGCGTGAGATCCTGCACCGGCTGCATGTACAGCGTGATGCCGGCGACATTGGCGGTCTCGTCCTGCAGATGCCGGATGGCGCCGGCGACCGTCGAGTTGCGATCGGCACGCGGCTTCAGGTTGATCAAGAAGCGGCCGCTATTCAACGTGACGTTATTGCCGTCGATACCGATGTACGAAGATAGGCTCAAGACGTCCGGATCCTTGAGAATGGCGGCGGCCAATGCCTGCTGACGATCCGCCATGGCCGCGTAGGAGATGGATTCGGTGGCTTCCGAGACGCCTTGAATCAATCCCGTATCCTGCTCCGGGAAAAAACCCTTCGGAATGAGAATATAAAGAATCGCCGTCAGCACCACCGTCCCGGTCGCCACCAGCAGGGTCAATCGCTGGTGATCGAGTACCCAGGTGAGTCTGCGGCCATACCATTCGACCACGGCACTGAACCAACGACCCGCCTCGAGGTCGGAATGCCGGCCCGCGGGCCGCGCCTTGAGCAGCTTGGCGCACATCATCGGCACCAGGGTGAGCGACACCACGGCCGATATGAGAATCGTGACCGCCAGGGTGACGGCAAATTCCCGGAACAGCCGGCCGACCACATCCTGCATGAACAGCAGCGGTATCAGCACCGCGATCAGCGACACGGTAAGCGAAATGATGGTGAAGCCGATTTGCCCGGCGCCTTTCAACGCCGCCTCGAGCGGCGCTTCGCCCTGCTCGATGTAGCGCGAAATGTTCTCGATCATCACGATCGCATCGTCGACCACGAATCCCGTGGCGATCGTCAATGCCATCAGCGACAGGTTATTGAGACTGAAATTCGCCAAATACATCACGGCGAAGGTGCCGATGAGCGACAGCGGCACCGACAGGCTGGGGATGATGGTCGCGGGAACATTGCGCAGGAAAACGTAGATCACCAGCACGACCAGGATCACCGCCAGCACCAGTTCAAATTCCACGTCGGCGACCGAGGCGCGGATGGTCGTGGTCCGGTCGGTGAGGATGGCAAGGTCGACTCCCGAGGGCAATGCGGCTTGCAACGAGGGCAGAAGCGCGTGGATTCGATCGACGACGTCGACCACGTTCGCGCCCGGCTGACGCTGCACGTTCAAGATCAGCGCCGGCACCGAGTTCATCCAACCGCCAAGTTTGGCGTTCTCCGCGCCGGACTTAAGATCGGCCACATCGCGAAGCCTGACCGCTGAACCATTCTTGTACGCGATCACGATTGCACCGTAGTCGTCCGCGTTCCTGATTTGATCGTTGGTGTTGACCGTGTAGGCGGTACTCGGCCCATCGAGCGTGCCCTTCGGCCCGTTCTGATTGGCGTTGCTGATGGTGGTGCGCAGGTCGTCGAGATTGAGCCCGTAGGCTGCCATGGCTCGCGGGTTCACCACCACGCGCACCGCCGGGCGCTGACCGCCGCTGATGCTGACGACGCCGACCCCTTTGATCTGCGAGATCTTCTGCGCGACGCGCGTGTCGGCCAGATCCTCGACCTCGGTGAGCGGCATCACCTTGGAGGTCAGCCCCAAGATCAGCACCGGCGCATCGGCGGGATTGACCTTGGCGTAAACCGGAGGCGCCGGCAGATCTTGCGGCAGCAGATTTTGCGCGGCGCTGATCGCCGCTTGCACCTGCTGTTCGGCCACATCGATGGCGAGAGCCAAGGAGAACTGCAGCGTGATCACCGAGGCGCCGGCCGAGCTCGTCGAGGACATCTGGCTCAAGCCCGGCATTTGGCCGAATTGTTTCTCGAGAGGCGCCGTGATCGCCGAAGTGATGACCTCGGGACTCGCGCCGGGGTAGAAGGTCTGTACTTGGATGGTCGGATACGCGACTTCCGGCAACGCCGAGAGAGGTAACTGCAAATAGGCGATCGCGCCCACGATCAGGATCGCCACCATCAACAAGGTGGTCGCGACCGGGCGCAGGATAAAAATACGTGAGGGGTTCATGCGCGCGCGACCGCGTCCGGCCTCATTGCGACGGTTTGGGGCGCGTGTGCTTGTGCGACCCCGGGGCATTCGGCGTTCCCGACTTCGCGCCGTTGGCGGGACGCGCGGCCGCAGGCGGCGGCGTCGCATCCGGCAGTTGCACCTTGGCGCCTTCGCGCAAACGGTCGGCGCCTTCCGTGACCACGAGTTCGCCGGCAGCGAGCCCTTTGGTCACGGCGACACGCTCGCCGTCGACGACACCGAGTGTCACCGGCCGCACCTGTACGCTGCGGTCCGAATTCACGACGTAGACGAACGTTGAGACCGTGCCGTTGGGCGCGCCGCGGCGCACCGCGGAGTTCGGGATGATGATTTGATTCCGTACCAGCTCCTGCAGCAACTGGACGTTGACGAACTGATTGGGGAACAGCTGATCATCGGTATTGTCGAATTGCGCACGCAGCTTCACAGTACCCGTCGTCACATCGATTTGATTATCCACGGTGAGCAGCCTGCCCTCGGCGAGCTTGGTGGTGTTGGGCTTGTCGTACGCTTCCACCTGCAGCGCGGGGCCGCTGTGCACGCGTTGCATCAGCGCCGGCACGTCGTCCTCGGGTATCGGGAAAATCACGGTGATCGGCTGCAGCTGGTTGATGACGACGATGCCGTTGGTGTCGCCCGGCGTGACATAGTTGCCCGGATCGACTTGGCGCAATCCGACGCGGCCGCTCGCCGGCGCCAGGATGCGCGTGTACAGCAGATTGACCGCGGCGGTCTTGACCTGTCCCTCGTCCGATTCGATCGTACCGATGTATTGATCGACCAGCGCCTTTTGCGTGTCGAGTTGCTGTTGCGCGATCGAATCTTCTTTGATCAGTCCCTCGTAGCGCTTCAGGTCCAACTTGGCGTCCGCGAGCAATGCCTGGTCGCGCTTCAAATTGCCTTGCATCTGTTGCAAGGCGGCTTCGTAGGGACGCGGATCGATCTGCGCCAAGGAGTCGCCTTGGTGCACGAGCTGACCCTCCGTGAACAGGATCTTTTGCATGACTCCGGAGATCTGCGTGCGCACCGTGACGTTGGCGAGCGGCGTGACCGTACCGAGAGCGGGAATGCGCAATTGGATATCGCCGACCGTGGCAGTCGCAACGGTCACGGCCACCGGCCCATTCTGTCCGCCGCGTCCGCCGCCGGGGCCCGCGCCCGGTCCTCCCTGCGCCACGGGTTGCTTGTGCTGGATATAGCGCATCAGCATCACCAGCAACAGCAGCACGACGAGAACAATGAGCAGCGCAACCCAGTGGCGACGGATGAATGCCGCGGGGCCACGCCCTGGCCGGGAAGGATCTGCATCTATCGGATCGTTTAACACAACTTCACACTTCGTCACATCGGGCCCACGTCCGGCATACACTGCCGATAGGGACGTTCGGGCGATTCCAGACTATAACCAGATTTGCCGGCGAACAACCACTCTCTGCAGGAAGTAGTTAGCGCATGCGGCATAAGATCGTACTGGCGACAATGGGTTCACTCGGCGATCTGCATCCGTTTATCGCGCTGGGTTGCGCTTTGCGCGATCGCGGGGTGAACGTGGTGCTCGCCTGCGCCACCGAGTACGGCAGCAAAGTTAACGCCGCGGGCCTGCAATTCCACGCGCTGCGGCCGAGCTTCGCGGACGTGGAGCGGGACCTTGGAATGGATCGCGCGCAGCTCACGCAACGCGCAGTCGCGCACAGCGCGTTCCTGTTTCGGCAGCTGGTGCTGCCGTATGTGCGAATGGCGTACGACGACATGCTGGAGGCGACGGCCGGCGCCGATCTCGTGCTGCCGAGCAGTCTGGCGTTCGGCGCCCGACTGGCCGCCGAAACGCGCGCCATCCCATGGATCGCGGTGGTGCTGCAGCCCATGATGTTTCTGTCCGCGTACGATCCGCCGCTGATTCCGCAAGCGCTAGGCTTGAGCGCGCTGATGCGGCGACTCGGCCCGGCGCCGACTCGAGCCGCGCTGTGGGTGCTCAAGAAGGCCGTTGCCGCCGTGTTTCGGCCGCTCGAGAGCCTGCGCGCGGACCTCGGGCTGCCGCCGGGCGGGAAAGATCCCCTGTTCGACGGGCAATTCTCCGCGGACGGGGCGATCGGCCTGTATTCCAAGTTGCTGGGTGAGGCGCAGCCGGACTATCCGCGACCCTCATCCATCGCGGGCTTCGCAACTTTCGACAGCGAAACGGGTCTCACCCAGGGTATCGATCCCGAATTGGATGCGTTCCTGAATGCGGGCGCGGCGCCGCTCGTGTTCACGCTCGGCAGTCTCATCATCAACAGTCCCGGGAATTTTTATCGAGAAAGTCTCGGTGTTGCGCGGGCCTTGCAGCGGCGCGCCGTGCTGCTGGTGGGCGAGGCAGCGCGCGGCGACCTTGCGCGGTTGCGATCTGCGGAAGTCTTCATCTGCAGTTACGCGCCGCACTCGTTGCTGATGCCGCGCGCCGCCGCGGTGATCCATCACGGCGGCATCGGCACGTTGGCGCAGGCGCTGCACTCCGGCCGGCCGCAGTTGATCGTGCCGTTTTTCGCGGATCAGCCCGATAATGCGGCGCGCGCAGCGCGGCTCGGCGTGGCGCGCATAGTCCCGGCGCGCGGCTACTCCGCGAGGCGTGCAAGCCGCGAAATCGCCTGCTTGCTCGGCGGCGATCGATACCTCGTACGGGCACGAGCGGTGGGCGATGCGCTCGCCGCCGAAGACGGTGCTGCCGAGGGCGCGCGTATTGTTCTCGACAGGCTGGAACGACTCAGGGGAAAATGAGCCTTCGGAGTGCGGAATTTCACGACTGGTAAGGAGCGTTGATGAAACTGTTGAATTGCGCCGCGTTGGCGGCACTGATTATGTTGAGCACAGCCGCAGCCAGCGCTGCGCCGGCGCCTGGCGCCTCATGGGCGGAGGGAGTGAATTATTTCACGGTCGTGCCGCAGCATATCCCGTCGTTGACGGCCGGCAAGGTGGAGGTCACCGAAGTGTTTTCCTATGCCTGTCCGGCGTGTAATTTGTTCGTACCGACGATTCACAAGCTGAAAGCATCGTTGCCGCCGAATGCGGTACTCGATTACTTGCCCGCGGCTTTCAATCCGAGCGAGGACTGGCCGGTGTTTCAGCTAGGGTATTTGACCGCTGTGACTCTCGGAGTTGCCGATCAGACGCACGATGCCATGTTCAACGCCGTCTGGCAGGGGGGTGACTTGGCGGTCATCGATCCTGCGACTTCCGGACTCAAGCGCCACATGCCGACCATCGAGGACATCGCCAAGTTCTACAAGGCCAGGGCCGGCGTCCCGGAGGAGAAGTTCATCGAGACCTCGAAGAGTTTCAGCGTGGATGTCAAAGTGCGCGCCACCGAGGCGTTGATCCAGCAATACAAGGTGGATCGCACGCCGACCATCGTCGTCAACGGCAAGTATCGCCTGAACGTCGAGTCCGCCGGCAGCGACGAGAAGGTGATCGAACTCGTGAATTACCTGGTCGC
Organism: uncultured Steroidobacteraceae bacterium; assembly: GCA_964422045.1. Lineage (GTDB taxonomy): Bacteria > Pseudomonadota > Gammaproteobacteria > Steroidobacterales > Steroidobacteraceae > Bog-1198. The sequence continues at coordinate 69 of CAYRAC010000164.1, read as the reverse complement.
CAAAGAAACCAAGTAGGCGCGGCGCGGCCGCCGCGCCGCGATACCATGCACAAGCTCGTCATGTACCAT
>CAYRAC010000163.1:0-7732 GCA_964422045.1 uncultured Steroidobacteraceae bacterium | reverse complement strand
GCGATGTCGATGCGCAGGCCTTTCTTGATGTTGTGCAGGATTTGATCGTCACCCGATTCGTAGCCGACCAACAGCAGCCGCAGTCCGTTGTCCTTCATCACCTTCAATGTTTCGTACGGCACGTTGGCTTTGGCGTTGCAGCTCCAGGTGATGCCGAGGGCGCCCATGCCGCGCGCGATCGCCTCGACCCGCGCGAGGTTCGACGAATCGGTGAAGGTGTCGTCATCGAACATGATCTCCTTCACCTCGGGCATGTTCTCCTTGATCCACGCAACTTCTTGGATCACGTTCGCGGCCGAGCGGACCCGATAGCGGTGCCCGCCAACCGTCTGCGGCCACAAGCAAAAGGTGCATTTCGAACGGCAGCCGCGGCCGGTATAAAAACTCACGTACGGATGCTTCAAGTAGCCGATGAAGTAGTTGTCGATCTTCAGGTCACGCTTGTAAATCGGCGCGACAAACGGCAATTCGTCCATGTCTTCGATCATCGCGCGCGGCAAGTTGTGGACGATGCGTCCCTCGCCGTTGCGATAGGAAAGACCGCGGATTTCGGCCAGCGGCTGCCCGTCCGCAACATCCTTGCAGGTGTAGTCGAACTCTTCGCGGCACACGAAGTCTAAGGCCGCGGTCGCCTTGAGCGCGCCTTCGGGGTCGACCATCGTCTTTGCACCGACCATACCGACGGTCACAGCGGGATTGTCCTGCTTCAGAAGCTCGGCAAATCTCGCATCCGTGGGGAAGGAGGGCACGCTCGTGTGCATGATGACCAGGTCGTAGTCGCGGGCGATGGAACGAGTTTGTTCGATCGTCAGCTCCTCGGCCGGTGCGTCCAGCAGCCGGGAATTGGCCACCAGGGCAGCGGGCTGCGCAAGCCAGGTCGGGAACCAGAATGACTTGACCTCGCGCTTGGCTTGGTAGCGTGAGCCGGCGCCGCCATCGAATCCATCGAATGAGGGGGCCTGCAGGAACAGGGTGCGCAGCGATCGATCGCGGGGCGTGACAAGCATAGATGGCCTTTAGGGGTTGGCTTAGCAGCGCAAACTAGCGCTTCTCAGGCCGCCGGACAACAGCTATTTACGATTCAATACACTTTGTATTGCAAAGTGGGCGTTGTCAAGCTCGTAGCGGACTTTAAGGCCGCTCATCCAGGTCGCGAACCCAAATATTGCGAAAGCTGATCGGCGGCGAGGGGTCGCCGTGCGCCTGCAGTTTGATGGGCGCCCGCTGATACGCGCGATAGGCGGGCTTGCCGATATAAACGGTTTCGCCCGCGAGCTTGAAGTGGTTTTGCACGAGTACGCCATTGTGAAATACCGTGACGTAGGCCGGCGTCTTGAGCGTTCCATCCGCTTCGAAGGTCGGCGCCGTCCAAATCACATCGTAGGTCTGCCATTGTCCCGGCGGGCGCATCGCATTGGCCAGCGGCGGCGCCTGCTTGTAAATGCTGGCCGCCTGACCATTGACATAGGTCGGGTTCTTCCACGAATCCAGAATCTGCACTTCGTAGCCGTCGTCTCCCGGGCCGGTCGCCGCCAAAAACACGCCGCTATTGCCGCGCAACTGTCCCTCGCCGGTAATATCTTTGGGAACGCACCATTCGAGGTGTAGTTGATAGTTTCCAAACTGTTGTTTGGTCTCGATATTGCCGACCGACTTGTCGACCGTCATGAGGCCATCGTGGACCTTCCAGCGCGCCGGCGATTTGTCCTTGGTCGTCACCCAGCCATCCAAATTGCGGCCGTCAAACAGGACGATGGCATCGGAGGGCGGCGCGCCGGCGGCGGCACCCGGTAAGATCACGGGCGGAACCGGTGCCCACTGCTCCGTGGCCTTCGGATCGCCGGCGGGCGCAGTCTGGGCGAAGGCTCCGATGAGGCATTGTTGACTCAAGGCGAGCGTCGACAGGATGCGCGCGATACGCGACCCGAGCGTTGTGTGGCGGTGATTCATCGGATTCCCCCGTATCGAATTGCAATGCTCAAACGGTACACAGCCGATAGGCTTCATCCAACGAGGCGAATGGATCGCTGCGCGTCGGTATGAACTCGTGCGCGATAAAGCCATCGAAATTCAGATCCGCGATGGCGGCGGCGATTGCGCGGTAGTTGAGTTCCTGGCTGTCGTTGATCTCATGGCGGCCAGGAACCCCGCCGGTGTGAAAATGCCCGATCCAGCGGATGTTGTCACGGATCGTGCGGATCACATCGCCTTCCATGATCTGCATGTGATAGATGTCATACAACAATTTGACGTGCGGTGAGTTGATGCCTTTCATCACGGCCACGCCGAAAGCCGTGTGATCGCCCTGGTAGCCGGGATGATCGACCTTGCTGTTGAGCAATTCCACACAGACCGTGACGCCGTGCTCGGCGGCGAGCGGCGCGATTTTGCCGAGCCCGTTGACGCAGTTCGCAAGCGCGGCCTCTTCGCTGATGCCCGCCACCCGATTGCCGAACATGGCGATCACATTGGGCACCTTCGCGCGCGCTGCCAGCGGCAGCGCACCCGCCAGTTCATCCTGCAGCATTGCGTGATTCGCGGGATCGTTGAACCCGGTCGCGATGAATTTATCGCGCCGGCTCGCATAGCCCATCGAGACCGTGAAGCCGGCCTCGCGCGCGGTCGGCCACTCATCGGGAAAGAGCAGGTCGATCGCACCAAAACCGATTTGTTTCGCGCGGCGACACACCTCCGGCAGCGGCGTCTTCGCATAAGGCCAGTGCGAGAAGGATTGCTTGAGACGCCCCGCAGAGGCGGCATTCTCCGGCGACGCGGTTTGCGATGCGGCGAGAACGGTGGCGCTGCCCGCGAGCACGCCGAGCGCGGCGCGGCGGCTGAGGCGTGGGGTTGGGCCCGACATGGCGCGCTAACCGATCGCGCTCAAATAGGCATACGCTTGCTCAGCCGCCTGCAATTGGTTCATGCGCACGAAAGGTCCTTCTTGCTCGACGAAATAGTGTTGCAAGCCGGCCTTTTCCGCTGCCGCGAAAATCGGCCGGTAGTCGATCATGCCGTGTCCGAGTTCCGCGCCCGCATGATTTTCGGTCGATCGGCCGACGGCCTCGCCCTGATCGGGGGGCGGCAAGAAATCCTTGACGTGAATCATCGGAAATCGATTCGGATATTTCTTGAAGTAGTCGACCGGGTTGCGGTTGCCCAATACCATCCAGCCACAATCGATCTCGAACTTCACGAGCTTAGGATCCGTGTCGCGCAGCAAGATGTCGTAACCGACGACGCCGCCGTGATCGGCAAACTCGATGTTGTGATTGTGATAGGCATACTGAAGGCCGGCTTGCTTGGCCTTTGCGCCGATTTGATTGGCCAATTCTGCGGTACGCTGCGCCTCATCGAGGCTCATTCCGGACATGGGTCCCGTGATCGGCGGGGACAAGCTGCCGCGCAATCCGCCGCTCGCCACGTAGTGCATTCCGAGCGTGTGTGCATCCTCGAAAGTCGGCCCCAAATGGGCGAGGTCGAACTGCAGGTGGCCGCTCGGACACTTCAGTCCCGCATCATCGAGGAGCTTGCGGAATTCCTTCGCCGATAACCTGGCAAAGCCGGCCGTCTCGACTTCGCCGTAGCCGATGTCCTTGATGCGCTTGAGGGTCGCCGCCGGATTCTCCTGCAGGGCGGAACCCACGGCGTAGAGCTGGATACCTGCCGGCCGACCCATCGGCGTCGCGTAGGCGCGGCGCGCAAAGCCACCCACGGCCAACGTCGCCGCGAGCGCACTCGTCTGAAGCAGAAATTCTCTCCGGGACATTGATTGCATGATGATCGACTCCCCACATGCGCCGTACGAGCGCCGCCCCGCGATTACGATATTACATTTCCGGAAACGAGTTAGAATTAATCGGCTGGCGGCCGGCGTCGCGAGACCGAAAGACGAGTGATGGGGGAGGGGCTTTGGCATCGATGCAGTCCGCGAACTACGACGCGATTGTGGTCGGCTCCGGCATATCCGGCGGCTGGGCTGCCAAGGAGCTCACTGAGAAGGGGCTCAAGGTGCTGCTCCTCGAGCGTGGCCGCAACGTCGAGCACATCAAGGATTACGTCAACGCGACCAAGGCGCCCTGGGAGTACTTGCATCGCGGCCGGCGCACGTACGCCATGGAGCAGGCCTACCAGGTGCTCAGGCGGGATCTGCTCAACGAGACGAATCTTGCGTTCTGGGTCGATGAGAAAGAATCGCCTTACACAGAAGTAAAGCGCTTCGATTGGTTTCGCGGCTACCAAGTGGGCGGCCGATCGCTGCTGTGGGGACGCCAGAGTTACCGCTGGAGCGATTTCGATTTTGAAGCCAACGTCAAAGAGGGCATCGCGAGCGACTGGCCGATTCGCTACAACGAACTCGCGCCGTGGTATGACCATGTCGAAAAGCACATCGGCGTCTCAGGATCCGTCGAAGGCATGGCGCAGCTTCCCGACGGACAATTCCAGCCTGCGATGCCGCTCAACTGCGGTGAGGAGCGGATTGCCGGCCGATTGAAGAGCGGATTCGGCGGCAAGCGCCGCATCATCATCGGGCGCACCGCGAACGCCACGCGCGCGCTCGAAGGGCGCGCGCCGTGCCAGTACCGAAATGCCTGTTGGCTCGGTTGCCCGTACGGCGCCTATTTCAGCACCCAGTCCTCGACGCTTCCCGCAGCCGCGAAGACCGGGAATCTCACGTTGAAACCCTGGTCCATCGTGACCGAGATTCTGCTCGACAAGGATCGCAAGCGGGCGAGCGGCGTGCGCGTGCTCGACGCCGTGACCGAGCAAACCACGGACTACACGGCAAAAGTGGTCTTCATCTGCGCCTCGACGCTCAACTCGACCTGGCTCCTGATGCGAAGCGCCACGGATGTGTGGCCGGGCGGACTCGGCAGCAGCTCAGGCGAACTCGGCCACAACTTGATGGATCATCACTTTCGCTGCGGCGCCGAGGGACGGCTCGAAGGCTTGGACGACAAGTACTACTACGGCCGCCGGCCGAACGGTGTGTACATCCCGCGCTACCGCAACCTGTTCGGCGACAAGCGCGATTACCTGCGCGGCTTTGGCTACCAGGGCAGCGCGGGCCGGGAAGGGTGGATGCGCGGAGTCAAGGAATTGGGTGTGGGCGCGGCCTTCAAGGACGAGATGGCGTTGCCCGGGCCGTGGACGTTCGGCGCCACGGGTTTCGGCGAGATGCTTCCCAACCACGCCAATCGTGTGGCGCTCGACACCACCCGAAAGGACAAGTGGGGATTGCCGGTCCTCAAGATCGATTGCGCCTTCGGCGAGAACGAACGGTTGATGCGCAAGGATATGATGTCTGACCTCGCCGAGATGCTCGAGCACGCGGGCGCCCGCAACGTCGAAACCTATGACCACGGTTCCTATCCGGGCATGGCCATCCACGAAATGGGGACGGCGCGCATGGGCCGCGATCCGAAGAGCTCGGTACTGAATGCGCACAACCAAGTGTGGGATGCGCCGAACGTGTTCGTCACCGACGGCGCCTGCATGGCCTCGACCGCCTGTCAGAATCCCTCGCTCACGTACATGGCCATCACCGCGCGTGCCGCGGATTTTGCGGTGAACGAACTCAAGCGGCGAAACCTCTGATGCCTGTGAACCCCTCAGCTGAATCCGCAGCGCTGCTCAAGGTCAATCGCCGCGAGGCCATTCGCCGGGTGAGCGCATTGCTCGGCGGGATCGCCTTTGTGGGCGGCAGCCGACTGCTCGCGGCCCTCGACCAGCCGAACACCGCGATCGACGCTGCTTATGGAAAATTCAGCGCCGAGGATATTGCCTTCCTCGATGAAGTCGCCGAGACCATTCTGCCGGCGACCAAGACCCCCGGGGCAAAAGCCGCCAAGACGGGCGCGTTCATTGCGGTCATGGTCACCGACACCTACAATCCCGCACAGCAAAAGGTGTTTCGCGAGGGCATGCGCAAAGTGGACGAGGCCGCCCAGGCGAACCAGGTTTCCTTCATGGCGGCAACGCCCGAGCAACGACTCGCGGTGCTCGACAAGCTCGACCGCGAGCAGAAGCGGGTGATGGATGCGCGCGCCGCAGCGGATCGGCACAAACCCGCCGGCGAGGACCCCGAGCCGCCGCACTACTTTCGCATGATCAAAGAGCTCACCTTGCTCGGCTACTTCACCTCGGAGGTGGGTTGCACTCAGGCGCTGCGTTATATGGAGACCCCCGGCCGCTACGATGCCTGTCTTCCGTATGCGCCCGGCGAGCCCGCCTGGGCGTCGCACGCTTGAATGCGCGCGTGAATTAACGTGAACCAACCCGGGTAGGCGCAAGTCCGAACTTGCCCATCCGTATCGGGGCGTTTACCGTAGCCGCATGAGATTTTCGTCGCGTTTCAGCGCCTGGCGGGCTTACAGCGGCCCGATCTTCGTCATTGCAGCACTCATTGCCCCGAGTGTCATCGCCGTGAGCGATGACCCCTCCAACGTTGCACGTACGCTGTTCGCGTGCGGGGTATCGATCGGCCTCGCGAGCGCCGCCCTCGCGCTGTATCACCGACCGTGGATGCGGCGGTTGCTGCACCTCGGCCTGTTTTTAATTCTGTTGGAACTCTTTTATCGCTTTGCCTATGGCGGGGCCGTTTCTTCGGGGCTGCTGCTGTCGATACCCGAAACCAGCGGGCGCGAGACTCTCGAGTTGCTCGCAGGTCATCCGATCTTGACGGCGAGTCTGTCGTTGGTCGCGATCCTTGCCGTACTGACGCTGATCCTATCCTGGAATGGCAGCGTGCGGATTGCGCTGCGACGCTGCGCGCAAGCAGCCGTGCTCGCGCTCGCGATGGTGATCGCCTCGCTGGCGTTCGGCCCCTCGCAGGTCGGCAGGCCGCGAGCGGCCGTTGCGCAGGTCGAGGGCATCTTTCCGCTGGATATTGCGGCGGCCTTTGGCGCAGTTGCGGGCGATTGGATCGACGCCCATTTACAGGCCTCGCGCCGCGCCGCGTTCAAGTTCCCAAATGCGCGCCTGGTGGATGCGGCTGCGCGCGAGGGCGCGGCGGAGGTTTACGTGGTGATCGTCGGTGAGACCTCGCGCCGCGCCAATTGGTCGCTGTTCGGGTATCCCCGGGCGACGACTCCACGCCTCGAGGAGATCAGCTCACAATTGATCTTGTTCGATCATGTGACGTCGAATGCCACCAACACCGTGTTGAGCTTGCCGCTCGCCATGACGCGGGCGGCGGCGGATTCGCAAGTCATCGCGCGCTCGCAGAAGTCTGTCGTCGCTCTGCTGAAGCAAGCGGGCCTTCAAACCTTCTGGATTTCGAACCAGGAACCCTCGCTGGTGGCCTCGAATCCGATCTCCGAGATCGCGTTCGATGCGGATCATGTCTCGTTCAGCGCGGATATGCAGCCCGGCACTCGGGAGGGCGGCTTTGATTCGAATCTGCTCACGCGATTGGACGCTGTTCTCGCGCGCCTCCCGCAGGGCGCAAAGGCCGTCATATTCTTGCATATGGAGGGCAGTCATTTTGGCTACAAGGACCGCTACCCGGCGAGCTTCGAGCAATTTCGCAATGGCGCAGGGGCCCCCCGCATACTCCCGGCCCGACAGCAACGCCTGATCGATGAGTACGACAACAGCGTGTATTACACCGACTTCATCGTTCGCGGCGTGATCGATCGGCTCACCGCGCGCGGGGCCGAATCCGGACTCATCTACTTTTCCGATCACGGCGAGCGGCTGTTCGACAATGGTTTGGCGGACAGCGATTTCGGCC
>CAYRAC010000162.1:0-7757 GCA_964422045.1 uncultured Steroidobacteraceae bacterium | reverse complement strand
GGCGGCACCAGCTTCGATGTCGGCGTCGTGGTCAAAGGCAAGGCGATCGCTCGCTCCGAAATCGTGGTGGCGGGCGCCGATCTGCGTGTGCCCTCCATCGACGTGGCGTCGATCGGCGCGGGCGGCGGCAGCATCGCCTACGTCGAGTTCGGCGAACTACGCGTAGGGCCGCGCAGTGCTGGTGCGACACCCGGCCCCGCCTGCTACGGTCGTGGCGGGACGTTGCCGACGGCTACCGACGCCGATCTGGTGCTTGGCGTGCTCGATGCGAATAATTTCCTGGGCGGGCGGATGAAGCTTGATGTCGAAGCAGCCCGACGGGCCATAGAAGTGCACATCGCCAAGCCGCTCGCGATATCAAATACCGCAGCCGCTTGGGGCATTCGGGAGGTGCTCGACAACAAGATGGCTGACCTGTTGCGGCGGGTGACCATCGAGCGCGGCTATGATCCACGCGATTTCACACTGTTGGCAAACGGTGGCGCCGGTCCGTCTCATGCCTGGGTTTTCAGCGAGGAACTGGGCTTGCCGGGGTTCGTGGTGCCTGCCGTAGCGACCGCCATGTCGGGCTTTGGAACCGCCAATTCCGATCTCGGCTACACAGTCGAATGGCCCGCTTACACGCGTGTGGCCGCCGGTAAGTCCCCTTCTTCGGATCAGATCAATACGCTGATCGCGGCCATGCGAGATGCACGCGAGGAAGTGGTTCGGCATTTGGGGATGGCCGCCGGCGTTAGCGTGGTGGGCGTGGAAATCCTGCTGTCACTGCGCTACCGCGGACAGAGTCACAACTTGGACATCCCGTTGACGAAACCGGATTTTGACCTCGAAGGCTACGCCGAGGTGCTCGAGTCCTTTCGCGTTCAATACGAAGCGTTGTTCGGCCGCGGCGCGGCCTTCACAAGCGCCGGTATCGAGATCAGTTCGGTACGGGCGGTCGGCACTGCGGCACTGCCACCGCCCGCACGCTCGGTGCGCGGCACGCCGATCATCGCCATTGGCACGCGGGAGGTCGTGTTTCGAGATCCGGAAAAACCGCTCAAGACGGCGATCTATTCCACCGTTCATCCGCGCGAAGGGGAGTCCGTTGAGGGGCCTGCCATCATAGAGTTCCCCGGACAAAGCCTGGTGGTTCCACCGGGTTCCATCGCCCGTGCCGACGCCTTCGGCAACCTGCACGTGAGGAGCGGCGCATGACGTCATCGAGCGAATTGAGTCCGATTGTGTTCGAGGTCGTGCGCAACCGCTTCGTGGCGGTCACCGAGGAGATGCGCATCGCCTTGCAGAGCGTATCGGGATCGCCGACGGTGACCGAAGCATCGGATTTTTTTACCGGCATTTTCCTTCCCGACGGTTCGGTGGTCTCGATGGGGTTCCAGGTGGCACTGCAGGCGCCGGTGTCGGGCACTGTGATTCGTCACATCGGCAGCAAAAGCAACATCGTGGTTCGTGATGGCGACATGTTCGTCGGTAACGATCCATTCATCGGCGCACTGCATCAGAACGATGTTCAGATGGTGGCCCCGATCTTCGCCGGTGACCACATTCTCGCATGGGCTGGCGTGCAGGCCCATCAAACCGACGTCGGCGGAATGGATTTCGCCAGTTGGTGCCCGAAGGCCAAGGATGTCTACCAGGAGGGCATGCGCATTCCTTGCGTCAAATTGGTCGATCGTGGCGAGCTGCGTGAAGATGTGCTGGAGATGATCACCACCGCATCGCGCCTTCCGGCTCAGCTTGGTCTCGACATCCGGGCATTCTTGGCCACGATCAACGTGGCCCGGCAGCGAATCGCCGACCTGGTGCTTCGCTATGGCGCCGATACGGTGTCGCTGGTGATGCGAAGGATGATTGCCTCGTCGGAGGCAAAGATGCGCGCGCGTCTGCGCGAGCTGCCAGACGGCGAATTTCATGCCTGCGATTTTCTCGAGCACGACGGGCATCAGAACCGGCTGTACAAAGTCGCGGTCTGCCTGCGCAAGAACGGCGATGGCATCACGTTGGATTTCAGTGGATCGAGCCCTCAGGCGCCCGGGTTCATCAATGCGACGCGCGCCGGTCTTGCCGGCGGCGTGGCGGGTGCGGTGCTGCCGACACTGGCCTTCGACATTCAATGGAATCAGGGTGCGCTGTTACCCGTGGAGATCATCGCGCCGGACGGACTGTTGTGTACGGCGCAATTTCCGGCCCCCGTGGGGGCCGCGACGGTCGAGACGATCTGGGTCGTAGCCAATACCGTTTCATTGGCGCTGAACAAGCTGCTCGCGACCTCATCCGTCTATCGGCATCGTACTCAGGGAGTGAACGATGGAACGATGGCGACATTCAATCTGGGCGGCGTCAATCAATTCGGCGAGCCGTTTGGGTTGCACTTGATGGACCCATTGGCCGGGGGTTCCGCGGCCTTTGCCTCGAAGGACGGCATCAGCGCCGGCGGCCCCATTACCTCGCCGGTATCCGCCATCGCCGACATCGAGCGCAACGAACAGGTCTCGCCGCTCTTCTACTTCTACCGTCGTCTCGCGCCGGACACGGGCGGCGCGGGCCGCTTTCGTGGTGGTTTGAGCGGCGAGGTCGCCTTGACACTCGGTGGTATTCAACGCGCGGATGCGCTGATCATGACTCACGGCGCGGAGGTGCCCAACAGTCAGGGACTTGGTGGTGGCTGGCCCGGCTCGACGGTCTCGCAGCGCTTCGGCCGGGATGCTGCCGTCCACGGACGTCAGACGCGCGGTCAGTGGGAGGAATTGGGGCCAAAGCCTGGTCTCATGCCCATGACCGACCGCGACGTGTTTTCAGTGTCCTGGCAGGGTGGCGGGGGCCTTGGCGACCCGCTCGATCGAGAGCCTGAAGCAGTGATTCGCGATGTAGTTGCGGGAAATGTGTCCACCGAGGCCGCAGCGGCAATTTATGGCGTTCCCGCGAGCGCGGTGCATGCGAACGGGCGCGCACCGGATTTGGCCGCTATTGATGAGGCTCGAACGGCGATGCGCCGCGAGCGAATTGCCGGCGCGGGTGTGGATGCCAAGCCGCCGGTGCAAGGCGTTTGCGTGGGTGCGCTGGGTGACTCGCTCAGGCTTTTGAAGAACGAGGCTGGAGTCCATGTGGTGACGCCTGCGGGCCATATCCTGTGCACCAACAGCACGCGTTGGCGAGCGGGTGCCGTGGCCAGCACGTGCACCGAGGCGCCGCCACTGCACCGGATCACTCTGCACCAGAACCTGGCCATTACTCAGTTTTTTTGCCCAGTCAGTGGCACGCTGCTGGCTGTCGATCTGCACGAACGCGGCACGCTGCCGGGCGATGATGTCATTCTCGACACGAACCGGACACCATGGAACTAAAGGGCGAACAGCGGATTCACCTGGGACGGCGCAAAGTCTGGGAGGCTCTGAACGATCCCGAGATCCTCAAGCAGTGCATCCCCTTATGCGACAGCTTTGAGCGACTCAGGGACGGCGAGTTCCAATTCAGCATGGTCGCGGCGGTGGGCCCGGTGCGCGCCAAGTTCAAGGGCAAGATTGTTTACACAAAGGTCGACATACCCGTGTCTTGCTCGATGACTTTTCAGGGGCAGGGCGGTGCGGCCGGCTTCGGTAACGGTGAAGCCGCAGTGACCTTGGCCGATGAGGTCGGTATGACGCTCCTTTCGTATCAGGCCAAGGCGCAGGTTGGCGGCAAGCTGGCGCAAATCGGCTCCCGCCTGGTCGATGCCGGCGCGCGCAAAATCGTCGATGAGTTCTTCGCGAAATTCAACGATGTCGTGGTGCGAGCACATCCGCCGGCGGAGATGGGGGCCAAGTCCGACGCGCGCGCGCCGGACGCGCCGGTTACGAACGCAACCGGCAAGCTGCGGGTGGCATTATTTTGGATTGCACTGGGCCTGATCGGCGCCGGCGTGCTTTACTTCGCATTCGGGAACCGATGAGATGACCAACACGGGGGTTTCAAGGATCGTGGGTAACGCCGCCGACACCAAAGAGAAACTGCTTGACGCCGCGGAAGGACTGTTTGCGGAGGTTGGCTATGATGCAGTATCCATGCGCGATGTGGCCAAGCAGTCGGGGATACTGTTGGGGCTCATCACCTATCATTTTGGGACCAAGGAGTCCCTGTTCGAGGAGGTGATCGCCCGTCGCGCCGGCGAGTTGAATCGCAGGCGGCGCGAGGCGCTGGCGCGCCTGGCTAATCCCAGTCTCGAGGAGGTCCTGGAGGCATTTCAGCGTCCTTACCTCGATCTGATGCTGACCGGCGGCGAGGGTTGGCACAGCTATGGCCGTCTGATCGCGCAAATTGGACAATCGCAACGCTGGGCAAAGTTAAGCGGCAGGCATTTCAGCAAGTTGGGTCACACGGTCATCAGCATGATCATGGAGGCCGAACCGCAATTGACGCGGCCTCGCGCGGTTCATGGCTATGTCCATCTTGTCTCCGTCATGTTCGGCGTATTCGCGGACAGCGGATTGCTCGATATCTTCTCCGACGGATCGCTGCACAGTACCGATATCTCGGCCGCGTATGATTCGATGATCGGCTTCGTGGCCGGCGGATTGCGGGCGCTGGCGGCCGAGGGCAAAGCCCGGGCCGTGCGGCCGAAGAAGCGTTCACGCCGCCTTGCGGCGCCGTTGCGAATCGCGCGCTAAACCATGCGACTCTCTACTGCCAAGCGGTGCAGAATCTTGCTTGAGCTAAAATTGGACGAATGTATAAGATTGGCATTTTGGCGAGGCAGCGTCCGTGCACTATCTTAAGAACGCCTGGTATATGTTCGGATGGCGAGACGAACTCGGATCGAGCAGCCTGCTCGCGCGCACCCTGGCCGAGCAGCCGATCGTGATGTTTCGTGGATCCGACCGGAAGGTCGTCGCCTTGCGCGATCTTTGCCCACATAGATTCGCACCATTGTCCCGAGGTCGCGTTTCGGGGGGGGTCATCACCTGCGGATATCACGGCCTTGGCTTTGACCAGACCGGGCGCTGTGTTGTGAATCCTCATGGCCCGGTCCCGCGCGTGGCGCGAGTCGAACACCTTGCAGCCGTGGAGCAACATGGAATCCTGTGGGTGTGGCTCGGCACGCCTGAGTCCGCGCAACCGAGCAACATTCCAGACCTTTCGTTCTTGGAGAAGGGGACGCCGTTGACGATGCGGGCGGGCTATATGCACACGCGGGCCAACTATCAGCTGTGCGTTGACAATATCCTCGATCTCAGCCACGCGGATTTCCTGCATCCCGCATCATTGGGCGGCGGCGCGACCACCCGCACGCGCTGCAAGGTTGCCAAGACCGAGGCCGGTCTCAATTTGTCTTGGGATATGAAAAATGAGGTTCCCTTGCCCGTGATCGGCGTTGAATATCCCGGCCACGAGCGCCTCGATCTGTGGATCGACGTCATCTGGACACCGCCCGGTATCATGTATCTGGAAGCGGGCGGAGGTCCGCCCGGCACGCCACGGACCGCGGCGATCAACACCTTCAATGCGCACATCATGATGCCCGAGGGTCCCGCGACGACCCATTATTTCTACTGCAACATGCGAAATTTTCGAATCGACGATGCGGACTTTCACGAGCACGTCAGCAAGACGTTGCGCTGCGCCTTTGAAACGGAGGACAAGCCGATGCTCGAGGCCCAGCAGCTGCGCATCGGCGAGCGTGACCTCGACCAGTTGAAGCCACTGTTGCTCGGTTCCGACGCAGGTCCGGTGGCGGCGCGACGCATGCTAGCAGCGCGGATAGCAGAAGAGCTGTCGACTCAAAGCGATCTGTAAATACTTGGCGGAGTGCAAATGTCCGCGAAGGAATGGGTTGACACTAGAACTGGACGAGCGTCTAATAATATTAAGACGCCGATTCGTGCGTTAAAGAGCGGGTCGGTTTTCGCGATAGCGGCGGATCCGAATGGATCGTCGACCGCCATTCCTAGGCAACCAAATTTGTCACGGAACCCAGGGGGAGTGTATGAATATAAGAATAGGCTGGATGGCTTCGTCATTGGGAGTTCTCGCGGGCGCCTTGCTCGGCGGGATCGTCGCGGCGCAAACCGCCGGTTCAGGACCGAACGCCCCGGCTTCGGCAGCTGACAGCAGCTCAGGCCTCGAGGAGATCGTGGTCACCGCAGAGCGGCGGGCGGAGAGCGTACAAAAGACGGCCATTGCGATAACCGCGATCACTTCCGAGAAACTCGCCGACGCCAATGTCTCGCGTCCGGAGGATCTGCAGAACATCGTGCCGGGATTATCGGTGTTCCGGGCGTTTGGCGGAATGAATAACATCTACGTACGCGGCATTGGCACACAAATCGCCAATGCCTTCGGCGATGAGTCGATCGCACAAAGTCTCGATGGTGTCTACGTGGCACGCGGTACGGCGCTGTCAGGCGCGTTTCTCGACGCGCAGCGCGTGGAAATTCTCAAAGGGCCGCAAGGAACTCTTTATGGCCGCAATGCCACTGGCGGAGCCATCAACTACATCAGCAACCGCCCGGAACTCGGATCAACGAGCGGCGCGGTGGAAGTGCAGTTCGGCAATTACAGCGACGTCGAAGTCAAAGGCTTCGTAAACGTGCCTGTATCTGACACATTCGCGATGCGCGCGGCCTTTGGGTACATCAAGCACGATGGCTACATACAGTCCTCGGGTGCCGATGATCAGGACACCAGGGCGGTGCGCTTGTCGTTCAAGTTTGTCCCGAACGATGCCGCGACGTTGCTCGTCATAACGGACTTCTCTCAAGACAAGGGCAATGGTACTGGCGAGGTCGTTCTCAACCGCTCCGCCAACTACGCCACCGCTGCCACCTCCAATCCGTGGAGCGGGCCGCCGATCGGCTTCTACGCACCGGCGAACTACAATGGCACGCTGCAGAATCCTGGCGTCGGGTGCACGCTGCTACCGGGTGCGAATCAATGCGTGCCGCCGAACACGGTGACCTTCGTTCCGAATTTTTACGGGCCCGGCGTGGGCGGCTACGCCCTCAATGCGAATACGATCGGCGTATGGCCGGCGGGCGGCTACCTCGCCAACCAGAATTGGGGTGTCATGGCGCAACTCGATGTTGCAATCGGCGATTTCGCGACTCTTACGGCCATGCCGGCATTCCGAAACAGCATTGGTCGTTGGGACAACCCAGCCGGCGGATACAACACCATTGTCAATACACCGGCGGATCAATCGAGCCTTGAAGTGCGGCTCGCATCATCGCACTCAGGGCCCGTCAAATGGCTGGCGGGTCTTTATTACTTCGATGAGAAACAGCAGCCCTTCGAGCATTATTGGAACTTCAATCAGGTGCCCGGCGGTCTGATCTCAAATCAAGGTCTGATCGGACGCGACTATAAATTGTCCGATTTGAGCTACGCGGCCTTCATGCAGACCACGTGGTCGGCGACGGATGCGTTGCGCGTAACCGGGGGGTTGCGCTACACCGACGAGAAAAAGACCGGTACCGGCGTGTTCAGCATCGGCGAACCCGCTTATACCGACATCGGTACGCCGTTTTGTCCGATCGGCCTCGATGGCACCACCTACAATTTGGCCACTTCCAATTGCCAGGTGCCTCTCAACAACTCCGAGCGTTGGACCGCGACCAATTGGAAAGCGGGCCTAGAATACGACGTCAGCGACAAATCGCTGGCATATTTCAACGTATCGACCGGCTTTCACGCGGGAGGTTTGAACGACGGTATTGCCTCCTCCACGTATGCGGCCTCCTACGAGCCGGAGAAAATCCTTGCCTATGCGTTAGGTTCGAAGAACC
>CAYRAC010000161.1:0-7766 GCA_964422045.1 uncultured Steroidobacteraceae bacterium | reverse complement strand
CGCAGCAGAGCGATCACGAGTCCGACCGCGAGATCCGCCACATCGTCGGTGAGTACGCCGGCCGTGCGGCTCACGCACACGCCGCGCCGCCGGGCCGCCTCCAGATCCACCTTGTCGTAGCCAACGCCGTTGATGGCAACGATCTGCAGCGCCGGCAGGCGCTCGAGCAGTTCATTCGGCAGGCCGATGTGGCCGCCCGTGACGACCGCTCGGATCGAACCCGCATGCTCGCTCAAGAAGCGCTCGTGATCCAGGATGTCGAACCAGCGATATACCTGAAAGCGCGACGCGAGTTCCTGCTCGAGCAGCGGCGAGAGCGCATTCATTTGCAGCGCCGCAGTGTGCATGGTGCCCGCCGGCTCGCTCATAGCACGGCCAGTACGCCGCCATCGACATAGAGAGTCTGGCCATTCACGAAGTCGGAGGCACGCGATGCCAGGAAAATGACCGCACCCTGAAGTTCTTCGACCTTGCCCCAGCGGCCCGCCGGCGTTCGCTTCTTGAGCCACGCGTCGAAAACGGGATCATCGATCAGCGCCTGGTTCAAGGGGGTTTCGAAATAGCCCGGTCCGACCGCGTTGATCTGCAGTCCGTGCCGTGCCCAATCCGCGCACATGCCCTTGGTCAAATTCTTGACCGCGCCCTTCGACGCGGTGTAAGGCGCGATTCCGGGCCGCGCCGCTTCGCTTTGCAGACTCGCAATATTGATGATCTTGCCGCGGCCGCGCGGGATCATGCGGCGCGCGACGGCTTGGCCGACGTAGAAAACGCTATCCACGTTGGTCGTCATGACTTCACGCCACGCGGCAACGGGAAAGTCTTCGAGCGGCTGGCGGCGCTGGATCCCCGCGTTGTTCACGAGAATGTCGATGGCACCGAAATTCTGCTCCGCCTCGGCAATACCGCGTTCGACGGCGGCGGGATCGGTGACGTCGAACAGCGCGCCCTCGGTCGCGATGCCGCGCTCGCGCAGGCGCGCGACGGCGCCCGCCAGCCGCGTGCCGTCGCGCCCGTTGAGCAGCACGCTCGCACCGGCGCGGCCGAGGCCCTGCGCGAGCGCGAAACCGATTCCCTGGGTGGACCCGGTAATCAACGCGCGACGGCCCGCGAGGTCAAACAAGTCCACGGTCGATTCCCTGCGGCTGCGTCACCGGCGAGTCTCCCTACTTTCCGGCGTACCAAAAGCCGCGGCGCCAAGCGTGCGGCCTCAGGCGCTCTTCCAGCGCGTCCCCGAGCGGCGGCGCTGAGCCGACCGCCAGATTCATCTCGGCCTGCGCGACACTGCGAATTCCGGGGATCACCACCGAGACCGCAGCGGGCTTGAGCGCGAACTTGAGCGCTGCCGTCGCGAGGCTGGGCTCCTCATCGCCGACGGTCTGGCGAATCGCCTCGACGCGCTGCACGGTGCGCGCGAGTCGATCTCCGGCAAAGAAGCGATTGCGGATATCGCCGTCCGCGAATCGCGTGTCCGCCGTCAGCTTGCCGGTGAGGGCACTCTCGTCGAGTGCGACGCGCACGATGACGCCGACGTGGCTTTGCTGCGCGGCGGGAAACAGTTCCGCCTGCGGCTCCTGTTCGAAGATGTTGTAGACGACTTGAACGGTGTCGACCCATTTTTCACGCATGAGGTCGATGACGGAGTTCTGGTCGTGCTCCGGCGTGCTGACGCCGATCGCCCGTAACTTGCCTTCCTTGCGCAGTTCTCGCAGCGTTTCAAACGCGTGCGGATTCTTGTTCCAAGCGCGCGTCCAGGTATGCAGCTGTACGAGGTCGAGGCAATCGGTGCCCAAGTCGCGCAGGCTCCGTTCAACGCGCTCGCGCACGTGCGTTGCGCTGAATCGATCCTCGATCCGGTCATAGGGGCTCGGCGGCCAAGCGCCGGCCTGGGGCGCAATCTTGGTCGCGACATAAATCCGCTCGCTCTTGCCGCGTTCGCGCAAGGCTTGCGCGATCACGCGCTCGCTATGCCCATTGCCGTAGTTCTGCGCCGTGTCGACGAAATTGCAACCGAGGTCGAAAGAGCGATGCAGCGCCGCGATCGAATCCTGGTCCGTCTGTGTGCCCCAGCCGCCGCCGACTGCCCAGCCGCCGAAGCCGATTTCGGAGACCTGCCACTCGAGCCCGCCCAACTGACGATATCTCATGTCAACCTCCCGCCTGGTGCGCCTGCACCATCCAGTTCGCGTCCGTCATCGTATCGAACGGTTGCGGACAGGGCGGGATCGGCTCTTGGATGTTGTCCGGCGTGTACGGATTGTGGTAGGTCGAGGGCCGAACGTGCGCCGAGTCGGGCAACTTGCCGGTGTAGGTCATCGACAGATCGTCCACCCATCCAGCCTCGTAGCTGCACTTGACGATGCGAAACCAATGCAGATGTAGAATTTTCCACTCACCGCGCACGCGAATGAAGTCGACCGCATAGGTGCCGAATGACCACAGCGCGACCGGTTTGCCGCCGGCGGGCGGTACAACCGCCTCGATTCCCGGCGAGCGCCACACGCCTTTCGCGGATTGACCATCGCGGGCCACCTCGATCATCGGTGTCGCCAGATAGTGAACCAGCAGATTGCCTTTGAGGCTCATCGCGAATTGAGCACCGAACAACTTGCGAATCGCATCCCCGCCCACGAACACCCCGCGATCGGCGATCTCGACCGACACGTCGGGTCGTTCGAGGGCGTAGAAGTCGACCGCACGGTGCATGTATTTGGGGCTGAAATTGACCGTGTACTGCCCCATGAGATTGTGCAGCTCCCGTGCGGCATCGAGACGCGCGAGTTGCGCTTCGAGCGCGGCAACACGGGCGAGCAGAGCGGCGTGATCAGTCATGACAAGAACCTCCAAACATTGAATGGCTACTCCGCCGCGGTCAAACCGCCGTCCACGGGCAGCAGCACACCGTTGACATAACTCGCCGCCGGCGACAACAGGAAGAGAATGCCGGCCGCAAGTTCCTCGGGTCGGCCGGGGCGCTTCATGGGGTTTCGCGCCAGATGCGTCGCGAAACGGCCCTCATCGATGAACTTCTGATTGCGCGGCGTTCTGACCGGGCCGCCTGGTGCGACGCAGTTGGCCCGGCACTTCGGTGCCAGAGTGACCGCGAGGTAGCGTGTGTAGCCCACGATGGCAGACTTCGCGGCGCAATACCACGCCGAACCGCCCGCGACGATTGGTCCGACCACCGACGCGATATTCACGATGCTGGCGCCCTCCGCCGGATGTGTCGCCAAGAACGATTCGGTGACCATCTGCACGCTGCCGACGGCCGCCGTCAGCGCATCCGAGAAGACGAGCTCGGTACCGATCGCCGTGGGACCCGCGTTATTGACCAGCAAGGTCGGTTGACCCAAGGCCGCGGTCGCCGCCATCGCCTGGCCGATCGCCACCTGACTGGTGACATCCGCCACGATGGGCGTAATCGAGGATCCATGCTCGCCTGCCAATTCGACGGTCCGCTGCGCGGCTTCGATGCGCAAGTCCCATGCGGCGACCCGCAGTCCCAGGCGGGCCGCCTGAATCGCAGTTGCCTGCCCGATGCCGCTGCCGGCACCCGTGACAATGAGCACCGTACCCGGAGCATGCGCCCACGCCGGCTTGCCGAAGTCTGTACTCATGGTCACGCTCCTTGCTGTTGATGCGCGCACTGGAAAGCCACATCTGTGACCGGTATCATATGGGTAATAACGGAATTGAACAAGCACAAAAATCGGGCACGAAGCGACGATATGCAGAATAATATGCAGAGCCCGATGTGCGGCGGCGGGCCCGGGTCAGCGCAAAAGCGGCGGCCAGGCGGCGAATATGGGACCGGTACCAATAGAACTTGTGAGGATGCGTCGCGGCGCCGGCCGCACCTGATGGAGGCGCGAATCAACTGGCCCATGTGGTGGAATGCAAGCAAAATCGGCAACCAATGATGCAGCATGAACTCGCGCCTTGGGTGCAATGGCACGGCCGGTTGATGGTGCTCGCGTGGGTGATCTTGCTGCCCCTGGGCGTGCTCATCGCCCGCTTCTTCAAGATCACGCCGCGTCAGTCCTGGCCCGCGGCCCTCGACAACAAGTTCTGGTGGCATTGCCATCGTTGGTTGCAATATTCAGGTATAGCGCTCATGAGTGCGGCTGCCGTGTTGGCGATCCGCAATGCCCATCTCGCGACCTCGTCGGCACCGGTTCACGGCGTGATCGGCTTCATCGTCATCGGCCTCGGCTGGCTGCAAATTGTGGGCGGCTGGCTGCGGGGATCGAAAGGCGGACCCAAGGGCGGTCCCGGCGCAACGGCGACGGCCGAGGTCCGCGGTGATCACTATGACATGACACCCCGTCGGGTCGCATTCGAATACCTGCACAAATTTGGCGGCTATCTCGTCATCGTTCTGGCCACCGTCGACGTCGGGCTCGGATTGCGCGCGGCTCACGCCCCTGCTTGGATCACAGGCCTGATTGTAGCGGCGTGGTTCGGTGGCATTGCGGCGTTCGTGTGGTTGCAGCGCAAGGGTTATTGCACGGACACGTATCAAGCGATCTGGGGCCCCGGTGTTGAACACCCTGGCAATCGCATTCCGCCGATCGGGTGGGGCATCCGGCGCCGCCATGCGGCGCAACCAACAGCTGACTCAACAGAGGACCATTGAATGACGAATACCACACAGTCCAAGGTGGCGCTCGTGACCGGTGCGGGCACCGGCATCGGCCGCGCCGCGAGCGTTGCGTTGGCCGACAGCGGATTTGCGGTCATTCTCGCGGGTCGACGCAAGGAACCTCTGGAGGAGCTCGCCGCAGAGCTGTCGCAAACCGGCAAACGCGCGCTCGCGGTGTCCGCGGACGTCTCGGATGAGCACTCGACCCGCGATCTATTCGCCCGCGTTGAAGCGGAGTTTGGCCGGCTCGATCTGCTTTTCAACAATGCCGGCACCAGCGCTCGCGCCGTGCCGCTCGAGGAACTCAGCCTCGCGGAGTGGCGCGCCGTCATGGACGTCAACGTCACCGGCGCCTTCCTGTGCACCCAGGCGGCGCTCAAGATCATGAAGAAACAAGTGCCGCGCGGTGGCCGCATCATTAACAATGGGTCGATCTCGGCGCACACCCCGCGCCCGCACTCGGCTCCCTACACGGCGAGCAAGCACGCTATCTCGGGACTGACCAAAGCGACGGCGCTCGACGGCCGCCCGTTCGATATCGCGTGCGGACAAATCGATATCGGCAACGCGGCAACTGCAATCGGATCGCATGTGACGCAAGGCGCGCTGCAGCCGAACGGCACGCGGATGGTCGAGCCGATGCTCGAATTGTCCCACGTCGCCGACGCGGTGCGTTACATGGCGAGCCTCCCGCTCAGCGCCAACGTGCTGACGTTGACCGTCATGGCGACGGCAATGCCGTTCGTGGGTCGCGGCTGAGCTTCCGCGGCTGAGCTTCCGCGGCTGAGCATCAAAGCCGGCCCGCGCCACTGTCGATGAGAGCGGTCCCAAGCCTGCGTAAAATCGAGCGCCGTCCGTGCGCCGCGCCGCGCCGACCCGGCATGCCATAAGCAGCATATCTCGCGGCATTTTCCGCGATTCTTGGAATGGAAGTTGACACCGCAAGCGCGCGCTGGCACTCTAATGTGAACGGTCACATAGTTCGGTACGAATCGTAACCAGCGCGCGGGGCCGGCCCCGTGACGCGGCAACTTGAGTAGGGGGATTTCAAATGCGCACACGAACACGGGTGGGTCTCGGGATCGCCTTGAGCGGGATCTCGGGGCTGGTCTTGTCACTGGCGAGCACGCCGGCCGCGGCGCAGACGAGCACGGGCGAGGCGGCCGATGCGAACAGCGGTGCACTTGCCGAGATCGTGGTGACCGCCCGCTTCAAGAAAGAGAACCTGCAGGAAGCGCCGGTCGCCATCACCGCCATCACGAGCCAGGAAATCGAGGCGCGCGGCGCCGTCGATATCATGCAGCTCGCCAATACCGTGCCCAATGTCGAGATGCAGCAGAACAACAGCATCTACGGTCGCGCCGCGACCGCCTACATTCGCGGCGTCGGTCAGAACGACTTCAACTACGCGTTGGAACCGGGTGTCGCGTTCTACGTCGACGGCGTGTACTACGGCACCCTGCTCGGCGACTCGTTGGGTTTGCTCGACACGGATAATGTGCAAGTGCTGCGCGGACCGCAGGGCACGTTGTTCGGCAAGAACTCCGAGGGTGGCGCGATCTCCATCACGTCGGTCAAGCCGAAGGGTGACGGCAGCGGGTACGTCGATGCCGGAATCGGATCCTTTCAACGCCGCTTCTACAAGGGTGCGTTCGACGTCTCGCTGATCGACAATGAACTCTTCCTGCGCGTGTCAGGCGCCTCCGATCGATATGACGGCTACCAAACCCGAAACGACTATTTCTGCGTCAACCCCTCGACCACCACGACGTTATCGGCGGCCGCGGTGGCGCCGAACTGCTCACTCGGCACGTTGGGCGGCAACAGCACGCAGACGGCGCGTGCCGCACTTCGCTACCTGCCGAGTTCGACCGTCGAGGTGAATGTGTCGGCCGATGTGACCACGGGGCGCGGCGAGCCGACGCCGAACACCACCCTCGCGATCACCGGAGTCGGGGCGCCGGCCAATCAAGCGCCGCCCTGGATCTCGCTGTTGACCGGCTATGGGATCAATCCGAGTCTGTTGGTGGGGGGTCAACATCCCTATAGCAACTACCAGGGATTTGCGGCGCCCGCGGTGGGCAACTCGTTGCCGCCGATCAACAACATGGACGAGTGGGGCACCGTCGGCACTTTCGACTGGGATGCGAGCGATGCCGTCCACGTCAAGTCGATCACCGGTTATCGTTGGTACTCGATGGACTGGTCCGCCATGCAGGGCGGCGGCCCCATTCTGCTCGCCGGAATCAATAACCAAGTCGAGCACAATCAGACCAGCCAGGAACTGCAGTTCAGCGGCCATGCGCTCGACAATGCGTTGGATTGGACCGGCGGCGCCTACTACTACCACGGCTACAGCTACAACGGCGGCTACGTGGACGTCGACCTCGCCGGGTTCGGCTTCAGCCAGGCCAACAATTCAAAGCTGACGGACAAGTCGGTCTTCGCACACCTTGACTACAAAGTGGGCGACCTCGGCATCGAGGCGGGCTTGCGTTATACGAAGGAGAACAAGTCCGTCACGATCAACGAATTCGTCCTGCCGGTCAGCGCCGGCATTCCATTCGTGCCGCAAGACACGGCCACGACGGATCTATCGCGGGTGGATCCCAAAATCGGCGTGCGCTACAACTTCACGCCCGATTTGATGCTGTACGCGGATTATTCCACGGGCTTCAAATCCGGCGGTATCAATCCCCGGCCGACCAGTGCAGCAACCACGGGTATTCCATTCGGTGCGGAAAAGGTCCAAGCCTACGAGGTGGGTCTCAAGAGCGAGTGGCTGAACCACACGCTGCGCAGTAACACCGCACTCTTTTTGAGCAATTACGACGATTTCCAAATCCAAGGTGAAACCGGCAGCGGCAACTTCATCCTCATCGTCGAGACGGCGATCGGCAAGGCGCGCATCTACGGCGTCGAGGAGGAACTGCAGTGGGAGCCGGTGCGCGGGCTCAATTTCAATGTCAGTGGTGGTTGGCTCGAGTTCCACACCTTGAGCTTGGGTTCCTCGGCCAATTGCAATTGCGGTGGTCCGGGGCTTGATACGCAACCGCCGGGCGTTCCCAAAGTCACCGCCAACGCGGGCGTGCAGTACGAACTGCCCGTGGGCGCGGCGGGCTCGTTG
>CAYRAC010000160.1:0-7779 GCA_964422045.1 uncultured Steroidobacteraceae bacterium | reverse complement strand
AAGAAGATGCCGAGGTCGCGCAGCTTGCCCATGCACGGCGCGATGCTGTCGAGATGGGCGCTGGCGGCCTCTTCCGGGAATTCGAAGCCGAGGGTACCGGGCTCGATGCGGCCGTTGCGCACCAAATCCTCCAACATACGCCAGAATTCGCTGTCGGCGAGCGAGGCCGCGGACAGGTTTACCGAGAACTTCGCCGGATACTGCTGCAGCAGCGGCCGGCAGGCGGCCAGACGCTCGACGACCTGTTCAATGGCCCATCGATCGACCTGACGGGCCTGTTCGGCGGAGCCGGAGTCGGCGATCAGTTTCTCGAGGCCCAGGCGGCTGCCATCCGCGGCGCGCATGCGCAATAAAATCTCGAACCGCGGATCCGCAGGCGACGAATTCAACGGCAGGATCGGTTGTGCCAGAAGTTCGAACGAGTCGGATCTGAGCGCCGCGTTCAGTTGCGCGATGAAACCCGGGGCAGCGGGACCCTCCGAGATCTTCGCGTTACCGTAAAACACTTCGACCCGGTTGCGGCCGCGCTCCTTGGCGGTGCGACAGGCGAGTTCGGCTGCAGCCAGCGCATGGTCCAAGGGCCGGTCTCGGTCGCCGAGTCGCGAAACCCCGATGCTCAAGGACACGAGCAGCGGCTTGTCGCCGCGCGCGCTCGAGAGTCTGATCGCCGCGCTGCGCAGCTCTTCGGCGATTCGGGCGGTCGGCTCGATGCCGCATCCGGGGACCAGCATCGAGAATCGGTCGCCGCCGACTCGCGCGACCAGCGTGCCCTCGCGGGCCCGCCGTGCCAGCAAGTTGGCCACGCCTTGAATGACCTCGTCGCCCACATGCATGCCGTGATTTTCATTGACCACGTTCAGCTGGTCGATGTCGACATACAGAAGTCCGTGCGTGTGGTTGCGCAATTCCCGAGCGGCCAGTTTCCCGGCTTGAGCTCGGAACGCCGCCGCCGTCAGCAGACCGGTCACCGGGTCGAAGCTCAAACAGGCAATTTGCGCAGCCTTGCGCGCCAGCACCTCCAATGCCTCGGCATCGCGCAGTTGGAAATCGCCGTCGCCGGCGGCGCGGAACACGGCGAGCACGCCGATCACGCGGCGCGTCTCGTCGCGGATGGGCGTCGAGATTGCCTTATACGGCGCCGCGGCATTGGTGCCGTCGAGGGCCAGATGATTGGCGACCAGGGTGCGTCCGTGCAGCTGAGCCCGGGTGGTCAGATGTCGATGCATTTGCGCGAGCACGCCGCTCTCGATGCCGCTCGGCTGGTCGGCGCGCTTGTGGCAAAGCGTCAAGTTCCGGTCCGGCAGGAGGATTGCCGCGACGATTCCCGAGAGATGTTGATTGGCAAGCTCCGGAATCTGTCCCAGGGACTCCCAGCCATCGGCGCCGGCCGAATCGGTCAATCGCTGCTGCAGGTCGGGTTCGCCGCTGGCGATGCGGGCGGCGGAGCGCGCCGACAATTCGCTCTGCAAACAGTCGAGCGCCGGTTTGATCAGCGCGTGCACCTCGCGCAGCTCGAGGCGCGCCTCGGGCAGCGGCAACGCGATGACGACGAGGCCCAGCAATTCACCGAGCGCGCCGCGGATGCGAAATCCATAACGAGATTCGGCGCTATCCAGCGTTTCCACCAAGCCGTCGACTTCGTGGCGCGAGGCCTGCGGATTCTGCAGCAGGGAAAGCGCATACTGCACCCGCGAAGCGCTGCGCGGGTCGCTCGACCACCACAACGCGCCATCCGCGCTCGCGAATAGAATGTGGCTGACTTTTGGAATCAAACGCGCGAGCAATTGCGCGTACGACTTCCAAGTTTCGGCCGAAGCGTTCATTGCGCCAAGAATCGGGCAATTGCCGCGGCGAAACCAGGACGCGCTCGGCACTTCGCCGGAGATTTTTAGAAATTAATCGGCAGTTTGCCGCAGACCTTGAATGCGGACGCAGTTGCCGCATGCGACATAACGTCACGGCGGCCCGCTCAAGGATTGGTCCTCAACCAGGCTTTGGGATCCACGGTCTTTCGCCCTTCGCGAATTTCGAAGTACAGCTGCGGCGCGGCGTTCGCGTCGCTCAGGGCGGCGATCACATCACCGGGCGCAACCCAGTCGCCGACCGATTTGTAGAGTACTTCGGCATGTCCGTAGAGCGTCATGTAGCCGCCGCTGTGTCCGATGATGAGCAGCAGACCGAGTCCTTGCAGCCAGTCGGCGTACACGACGCGCCCAAAGTAAGGTGCGCGCACTTTGGCGCCGCGCGCCGCCTCTATCATTTCGCCGTTCCAGCGTACTCCGGGCGCGGAATTACCGTGTTGCTCCTGATAGCGAGCGGTGACACGGCCCGGCACCGGCCAGGGCAGCTTGCCGCGCATCGCGTCGAAACTCTGCGATGGATCGACTGGAAAATCCTGCATGACGCGCGCGAGTTCCGCGACCAGCGACTCGACCGCCTGTTCTTCGCGCTTCAAATCGGCGAGTTCCTGGTTGCCGCTCAACACCTGTTTGCTCAATGCCGCGAGCGCGTCGGCGCGCTCGGCGCGCGCGTGCGCCAAGTTGGCCATCTCGCGGGCGGCGGCGTCTTGCAGTGCCAGGAGTTGCGCACTTTGTTCATCGATTTCCAGCACCAACTGCTGCAGCCGCGACATTTGCGCTTGAATGCTCTCGATCTTGGCGCTGCGCGCCTCGGCGAAATAGCCATAGTAGGTGAGGGTGCGCCCCAAGCTCGCCGGATTGCTCTGGTTCAGCAACAGCTTCAGTTGTTCCTGCCGGCCGATCATGTACGCGGCACGGACCTGAGCCGCCAGCGCGGCGCGCTGCTCCCGCAGCGCCGCCTGCGCGTCCTGCTGCTCGCTGCGCAGCTCCGTTCGGTGCCGCTCCACGGCGGCCTGCTCGATGCGCAGCGAATCCACGCGCTGCCGCTGGGTCGTGATGGCGAGATCCGCCTCGCGCAGGCGCGCGCTCAGTGCGTCGCGCTGCTTGAGTTCATCGCCGAGACGATTGGTGAGCGCGGCGATGCGCGCACGTACGGCCGCGAGTTTGGAATTGGCCTGCGCGGAATCCCTGGGTTGCGCCGGGGCCGCCGCCCAGCCGCCCGCGCAATACGATGTGATCAGCGCGGCAGCACATACCAGTCGGGCGCGGCGGGCGGCGTTAAGTCTCATGATGGCAAGCATACAAGCCTTGAGCCCGCTGCTATACTTTGCGGCTGTTAAAACCTTGGCGCGAGCCGCATGCAGCGACTGTTGGAGTTCATCGGGAATCACTACTTGTTGGCGACCGGAGCGATCCTGTTGGCCGGCGCGGTGGCGTTTTATGAGATTCGCGAGCGCATGCAGGCGTTTGCCGCCTTGAGTTCCATGCAGGCCGTGCGGCTCATGAATCAAGGCGCGCTGGTCCTCGATTTACGCGGCAAGGAATTGTACGACGCCGGGCACATCGGCGATGCGCGCAATGTACCCGTGGCGGAGCTGGAGTCGCAGGCTGAGTCGCTGAAAAAGTGGCGCGACAAGAACGTGATTACCTATTGCGACAGCGGCAGCAACGGCGCGCTCGCGGCGCGCACGTTGATGAAGCTGGGCTTCACCAAAGTCTTCAATCTGCAGGGCGGTTTGAGCGCGTGGGTCAAGGACAACCTGCCGCTGGCAAAATCCGCTGCCGCCGGCAAGGGGGGCGCGAAATGAGCGCACCGAGCGTGACGCTGTACGTGTCGGACTGGTGTCCGTACTGTCAGCGGGCCAAGGGCTTGCTGGCGCAGAAGAACGTGACCGTAAATGAAATCAATGTCGAGGAGCAGTCGAAGTTCCGCGAGGAAATGATTGCACGCAGTCATCGACGCACCGTGCCGCAGATCTTTATCGGCGACAAGCATGTCGGCGGCTGCGACGATCTTTTCGAACTCGATCGCAGTGGGGAACTGGATCGACTACTCCAGGGGGCTTGTTGATGAACGAGGTTAGAACTGCTGCGCCGGAGGCCACCATCGGCGGCGTCCAGATCACGCTGCAAAGCGTGTACCTGAAAGATTGTTCCTATGAATCGCCGAATGGTCCGCGCCTGCCGAACAATCAAGCCTGGGAGCCCAAGTTTCAGCTCAACATGAATACCTCGGCCGAGGAACTCGCAGCCGATGTGCGCGAAGTGCTTTTGACCATCACGCTCGAGGCGAAGCAGGGCGAGGCGACGCTGTACCTGGTCGAGGTGAAGCAGGCGGGGGTTTTCGCAATCGCGGGAGCTTCGGTGGAGGATCTGAAACGACTGATCGGCAGTTTCTGTCCGAGCGTGCTGTTTCCCTACGCGCGCGAAGTGATTTCAGATTTGATCGTCAAAGGCGGCTTTCCCAATTTCCTTCTGCCGTTGGTCAACTTCGACGCCTTGTTTGCACAGGCGTCGGAAACGCCGCAAACCGGTCTCGTGAACTAAGGGGCCGGAGGGATGCAGCGCTCAAGCGCTGAACCGATGACGGTCATCGGCGCGGGTTCCTGGGGTACCGCGCTCGCGATTCAACTGGCGCGCGAAGGGCATCCAACCCGGCTGTGGGGACGCAATGGCGCACGGCTCGATGCCATGCGGCTTGCACGACGCAACGACTATTATCTGCCGGGCGCCGAGTTCCCCGACGCTCTGCAAGTAACGAACGAGCTGCAGCAGGCGCTCGGCGGAGCGCGCGACGCACTGATCGCCGTGCCGTCGCACGCATTTCGAGAAACCTTGGAAAGCGTCAAGCCTCACTTGGATCCCGACACCCGTATCGCCTGGGCCACCAAGGGCTTCGAGATCGCCACCGGACTCCTGCCGCACCAGGTTGCTCGGCAGGTGTTGGGCGCGCGGCCGGGAGCGGTATTGTCCGGTCCCACCTTTGCCAAGGAGGTCGGGGCCGGCCTGCCCACCGCGATGACGGTCGCCTCGCACGATGAGCGCTTTGCCAAAGAAATGGCATTGAGCCTGTCGGGACCTCATTTCCGCGCCTACACGCAAGCCGACATCATGGGCGTCGAGGTGGGCGGCGCGGTCAAAAACGTCATCGCCATCGGCTGCGGCATCGCCGACGGCATGGGTTTCGGCGCCAATACCCGCGTGGCGTTGATCGCACGCGGCCTCGCCGAGATGATGCGCCTCGGCGTCAAACTCGGCGCTGCGCGCGAGACCTTCATGGGCCTCGCCGGGCTCGGCGACCTGGTGCTGACCTGCACCGACGATCAATCGCGAAATCGCCGCTTCGGCATGGCGCTCGGCCGCGGCCGAACCGTGGTCGAAGCGCAGCGCGAAATCCATCAAGTCGTGGAGGGGCTGCCCGCGGCGCGCGCGGTCTATGAAGTCGCGCACCGCCTGCAGGTGGACATGCCCATTTGCCAGGAAATTTATCGGATCATGCACGAGGAGAAGCCGGTTCGAGCGGTGGTGCAGGCGCTGATGGGCCGCGAAGTGCGCGCGGAGACGGATTGAGGCGACGCTACGTGACCACGGACGTCTTCACCGACCGCATGTTCGGCGGCAATCCGCTGGCGGTGATGTTGGACGCGGCGGGCCTCTCGACGCGCGAGATGCAGGCGATCGCGCTCGAATTCAATTACTCGGAGACCAGCTTCGTGCTGCCGCCCGATGACGAGGCGCACACGGCCAAGGTGCGCATCTTCACGCCGCGCATCGAGGTTCCGTTTGCCGGACACCCGAATGTCGGAACGGCGTTCGCACTGGCTCGCGACAGCCGCTTCGCCGCCGCCACCGAGGCCGGGAGTTTCGTCTTCGAGGAGGGCGCGGGTCTCGTGGCGCTCGAGCTGCTGCGCGAGGCGGGCGCGGTCACCGGCGCGGAGCTTCGCGCGCCGGAGCCGCTGTCGCGCCGCAGCGTAGTATCCCGCGAGATTGCGGCCGCGTGCCTGTCGCTCGATTGCGCGGACATCGCGATGACGGTGCACGCACCGCAAATAATCTCCGTCGGGCTGCCATTCCTGGTCGTCGAACTCGAAAGCCGCGAGGCACTGCGTCTCTCGAAGCCGAATCTCGCGGCGCATGCGCAACTTTTGCCGCTCGATGGCGCGGATGCGGTATTCGCCTACTGGCGCGCGCCGCGAGATTCGGCCGCTGCACCCGCAGTCGTTCTGCATGCGCGCACGTTCTCGCCGCTGGACGGGATTGTGGAAGATCCCGCGACGGGGAGCGCCTGCGCCGCGACCATCGCATTGCTCGCGACCCTTGGGGCCGGCCCCGGCGAGGAGCTGGCGTGGCGCATCCATCAAGGCGTCGATATGGGCCGTCCGAGTCTGCTGCTGGGACGCACCTCGCTGCGCGATGGCAGGCTTGCCGTCCACATCGGAGGTCGTTGCATCGCGGTTCTCGAAGGCACGTTGAATTTATAGGAAGCCAAGCTGGCGCCAGGCTTCGTAGGCGACGAGGGCGACGGCATTGGATAGATTGAGGCTGCGGCTCGCGGCGCGCATCGGAATGAACAAAGACGCGGCGCGCCCGGTGCGCTCGACGACGCTGTGCGCAAGCCCGCGAGTCTCCGGACCGAAGATAAACGCATCGCCGGCGCGATACGCAATTTGATCGTAGCGCTGCAGCCCGCTGGTCTCGACCGCGAACAGCCGCGCGCCGGCGAGTTCTTCGAGGCAGTCGTCCAAGCCGGCGTGCACTTTGACGCAGGCCAGGTCGTGATAGTCGAGGCCTGAGCGCCGCAGGCTCTTGGCATCCAGGCGAAACCCCAACGGCTTGACCAAGTGCAGCGCCGCGCCGGTGTTGGCGCACAGGCGTATGACGTTGCCCGCGTTCGGCGGTATCTCGGGTTCGAACAGCACAATGTGAAACACGAAGGCGGCGGCCGGCTTCAATTTTCGGCGGCGACTCGCGGTTGCGCGACGAGTACGCGCTGCGTCGGATAGTCGAATTCGACGCCCAAGCGGCGAAACTCGTCGATGATGCGAAAGTTGACGGCCTGCTGCAGATCGAGCAGCGAATTGACGCTGGGTTGCTGCACGAAGTACGACAACTCGTACAGCAATGCCGAATCGCCCAGCGTCTTCAGATGGCAGCGTTCGAAGCGCGCGGTCGGCTGGTCGCGGACGATTCCCTCGAGAACCTGTGGGATTTCGCGCAGCGTCGCGGTGGGCGTATCGAAGGTCACGCGGATGGCGGCAAGGATTCGCTGCTCCAAGGAACGGCCGAAATTACGCACGCGGCTCTTCAGAATATCGGCGTTCGACAAGATGATCTGCTCGCCGGCGTCGCTGCGCAGCCGCGTGGTCTTGATGCCGATATGTTCCACTTTGCCGCCAAAGGCATCGATTTCGAGCCGGTCGCCCACCACGAAGGGCTTGTCGAGGGCGATCGACAAGGAGGCGAACAGATCACCGAGTATGTTCTGCAGCGCCAAAGCCACCGCGACGCCGCCGACGCCGAGACCGGCGAGCAGCGCGGTAATGTTGACGCCGAGATTGTCGAGCGCCACCAGGATCAGGAGCGACCAGATCAACACGCGGGCGACGAAATTGATGACATCGAGCGACCCTGCGAATACCTGATCCGCGCCGCGCTCCAGCTCCTTGGTCTCCAGATAGAAGCGCACGGCGCGGCCTGCCCATAGGCCGACCTGCAACAGGACGAGGATCAGCACGATGTTGAAGACCCAGCGCTGCACGCGATCCGGCAGCGTGAGGCTGGTTTGCGCGGCGTCGAGGGCGAGTGCGACGAACAAAAACTGCCTGGTATTGCCGACCAGGTAGGCGAGCAGCCGGATCGGCATGCGATGCTGCGCGGCCGAATATTTCTTGTAGCGCGATGCGACCAGACGCCGCACGAT
>CAYRAC010000159.1:0-7792 GCA_964422045.1 uncultured Steroidobacteraceae bacterium | reverse complement strand
TCTGCGTCAAGGTCCCGGCGACGTCGGGGTTTGCTTCCTTGTTGAAGCCGATGTGCGTGTCGCTGATTTGAACGAACAGCGGCTTGCCTAGTTTTGCGGCGCCGTATTTGTCGTCGGCCGCCATCGCAATGTCGATGGGCGTGAATACGCCGCCCGACAGCGCGAACAGCGTTCCGGCCCCGCCGTAAGCCATACATTTAAGGGCGTTGCGACGCGATAGTAGCGATGGGTCGTTCGACATGTCCGTCTCCTTTAAGTTGCGGTTCAGGAGAGAAGACTTCGCAGCAGAGCGGTTTATTCCAAAGCAATTTGCAAATGTAGGAGCGCTGAGTCCTTCCCGGCTTTTTTCGGCCCCGCAACTTTTCGCCTTGCTGTCGTTACTTACCTTCGGTACCAACTACGTTACGCGAGGCAAACAAATGTCCAGCAAAGACTCCCCGACCCTGCGGGAGGAAGAGCGTCGCGCCAGCCGATCGGCTGCCCGCGATAAAGCGATCACCGGATCCTCGGTCCGCAAAGGAAAGAGCAAAGATGAGTTGCAGGCCGAGGAGGAGCGCAAAGCGGACACTGTCTCCAGGCCCGGGGGCTTCCGCAACGATCCGGACGACCCCACGCATCCCGATGAGGTGCGTGAGCGGTACTTGAGAAACCTCAGGGCGTTGACCTTCGGCCGGGTCGTCAACTAACGCCATGAGTGACGAACTATGCTCGTTTGTGTGGAAAGACTAACGTGACAACACTGTTTAAGATGCTTACAAGCCTCTTCATAACACTTGCTGCCTGCGCAATGTCGAGCGGCGATGTGCGCGCCGCAGACGTTTCCCCCGAACTCGCGCGCCAGGCTCACCAGTTGGCTGAAACCACGTGTGCCCTGTGTCATGGCGTCACTGGCCATAGTATTTCCCCGACGTTTCCGAATCTGGCGGGGCAGACCGACACATACCTACAGACCCAACTGCACGCGTTCCGCGATCAAACGAGAGCCGACCCAGACGCGCTCTCGTATATGTGGGGCATGGCAGCGCAGCTTAGCGATGCAACGATCCAGGCCATCGCCAGCTACTATGCCGTGCAAGCACCATCGCGGGCGAAGACTGGTGATGCGAGGCTAATGGCTCGCGGCAAGCAGATCTTCGAAGAGGGCGTCATATCGCAGGGCATTCCGGCCTGCGCCACCTGTCACGGCTTGCAGGCGCGCGGCAACGATGTCTTCCCGCGGCTCGCCGGGCAGCACGCCGACTACCTCGTAAAGCAGGCTCTCGTTATTCAACGCGGTTTGCGCGCCTCGCCGATCATGCACGACGTTATCAAGGACCTTTCTCATGACCAGCTGCGCGCGGTCGCCGCGTATCTGGAATCTCTGGACCCGTGAGCGTATTTCACGAAGCCAATCCGGTCGATGCGTCATGGGTCTTCGGGAGCTGCGAGGGTCCTAAGCGAAGCGGCCCGCCTCATCGAAACTCAGGCGCGGGTTACGCGGGAACAACGAGGCCGGATCGCCATAGCCTAAACTACAAATGAAGTTGGACTTGATGCGGGTGGCGGCGAAAAACTCCCGATCAACGGCGGCGTTGTCGAAGCCAGACATGGGACCACAGTCCAAGCCAAGCGCGCGTGCTGCCAAGATCAAGTACGCGCCTTGCAGTGAGCTATTGCGCAAACCGGTAATCTCCGCCAACGCCGGCTGTTTGAAGGTCGATTTCATCAGTTCGCCCTTGGCTGGAAACAGCCGCGGCATAGCGTCGGCAAAATCCAAGTCATAACCGATGATCACCGTGCATGGTGCGGCCAGAATCTTCCCCTTGTTATTCTCGGATGACAATGCAGATAGTTTCGCCTTGCCCTCGCTGCTGCGTACCCAGACATACCGGGCGGGGCAGGAATTGGCAGACGTAGGTCCGAATTTCACCACTTCGTACAACTCACGGATGAGCTTTTCATCAACCGGACGGTCAGTCCAGCCATTGAAAGTGCGCGCGGTGCGAAATAATTGGTCGAGAGACGCGTCGGGCAGAGCGTTTTTCAAGGATAGGTACTCGGTTGATTGAAGCCGGTATTGGAGTTGGACTCGTGCCAGCTGCTATCGGCGCGCACGATCCGCCCTTGAGGAATCCGCCGAGTATAGCCAACGCGATCGAAGAACTCCAAGACCTGGATCGCTCGTTTGCGCCCGATGCCGATGACATCGCGGAATTGCGCCGCGGCGATGAGGCCGTGCCGCGCGTACAACGTCTGTAATTCGCACTTCAACCTTTGCACTGCGTTGCCATGATAGAAGAGGTCTTTCACGACCTGATAAACCTGCCTCTGCACCGCGCATTTGCGTAGCACCCGCCGAACGTCCTCTTCGGGCGACTGTACTTTCGCCGCCAAATCGCGAACCCACGGCGGATTGAAACCCGCGGCGGCGAGCATCGATTGCAGTTCGGCCGCCAGCTGCTCCTCCCGCTCGTCGAGCGTGACCAGGTGTTGCGGCAAGTGCAGCCAGTGGCCGCTCGAGGTCATCGCCTGATCGCGCAGCATCTGCTCCACCAGCACGCGCCATAGCGCATCGTTCATGCCTGGTGCTGCCAGACGGCGCAGGCGAGCTCGATCGACACCGGGTTCGTCCGGATACTGCACGTGAAAATTGCGCAGCGTCGTGAGCGCGGCGTCGTACAACACTAGCCAGTGCGAATCGAGTATGGCGAATTCGTCCTCTGCCGCTCGCAGGACGCGTACGCGAGCCGGCAATTGAATCCGATCCGGTGCCCGTCCCGTGAGATGCATCAGTTCTCGCATCGGGATGCCGGTCGAGGCGTTCTCGAGCAGCGCGAGCGCGCTCCCGTCCTGCAATAGATGCTGAATCGCGCTGAGGCGGGCGAGCCGTTCGGCGCCGCGTCGCCGCCTTGCTGGCGGGCAAGGGTCGATGACGATGCCGCCGCCGACGGTGCGGCGCGCCTCGGCGTCGCGCACGACGAAGGCATCGCCTGCGCCGGCGCAGAACGGCACTGCAAAGACGAGTTGTACGTGTGCGCTGCCCGGCGCCTGCAGGCAATTGCAGTCGAGCAACACCGCCTGCGCGATGCGAGCCGCGGTGCCCAGGTGCACGTGCAATCGCGCGCGATCCTTGAGCAGCGCACCTCCTGCCGACAATCGAAGCTGCACGTCGATGCGAGTCGAGGGCTGCAACGCGCGCGCATCGGCCAGCCAATCACCACGATGTAGCGCGCTCTTGTCGATGCCCGCCAGATTCAAGGCGCAGCGT
Organism: uncultured Steroidobacteraceae bacterium; assembly: GCA_964422045.1. GTDB lineage: Bacteria > Pseudomonadota > Gammaproteobacteria > Steroidobacterales > Steroidobacteraceae > Bog-1198. The sequence goes on along the minus strand of CAYRAC010000159.1, from coordinate 4,545 downwards.
TGGCCGGCGCGGCCGATCTCGGCCTCGCGACGCTGCGCATGAATACTGCGCACCCGCGCCTCGGCACCCGCAGGCATGATGGCGATGCGGTCGCCCACGCTGACGCGTCCTGCGACCACCGTACCCGTTGCGACCGTTCCCAGGCCCGGCAGGGTAAACACCCGGTCGACAGGAAGGCGAAATAAACCCTCATCCGTGCGCATGCGCCATCCTTGCGCCACCTGTTCGAGGTGTCTGCGCAGCGCGAAGACTCCCGCATCGTCGGCGCGCGTCGCATTCATCGCAAATATGGGCGCGTCGCTGACCAAAGTATCGGCCAGCAGCTGTTTGATCTGCGCCGTGGCGGCGCGCGCTCGCGACTCTTCCACGCGGTCCATCTTGGTCAGCGCCACAGCAGCGTGACGTACGCCGAGCAGTTCGAGAATGGTGAGGTGCTCGCGAGTCTGCGGCATGACGCCGTCATCCGCGGCGACCACGAGCAGGGCGAAATCGACGCCGCCGGCACCGGCCACCATGGTGTGCACCAAGCGCTCATGGCCGGGTACGTCGATAAATGCCAGGGGTTCGCAGCGCGCGAGCGCGGCGTATGCAAACCCCAGCTCGATTGAGATGCCGCGCCGCTTCTCCTCCGCGAGGCGATCTGTGTCCACGCCCGTCAGCGCTCGCACCAGACTGGTTTTGCCGTGGTCGATATGTCCGGCAGTTGCGACGATCATCGACCGCAACGGCTCAGCAGGGCGGTGACGGCGTGCGCGCCTTGCAAGGAACTCATCCGTTGCGGGCCTGCCAGAGCAACGGATTGCTGCTGGCACGATGATAGCCGCTCGCGCCGAGCAGCAAATCCAGGTTTAAGGAGGCCAGATCATCGGCCAGCGGCTCGACCGCCGTGTCTTTTTCTTCGTAGAGTATTTTGCGATAGCCCTTGCACGCGTCGCAGGTCTCGGCACGCACCGCCGCCTCCGAGCCAAGATCCGGCGCATCGTCCGACTTGGCACTCACCGACTGATAGGCGATGCTCTTACCCGAGGCGCCACACAGGGAACACTGCACGCGGACCAGGTGCCACTCGGTTGCGCACAACGCGCAATGCAGGTAACGGTAGCCCTGATAGGGCGCATTGGCGCACACCCGACTCACCACGGGCAGAGTACCGCACAGAGGGCACAGTCCGGAAACATCGAGCGGCCGTACGGCGGCTGCATCGAAGCGCGCCGCTCTTGCCACCCCGTGGACTTGCAGGGCCGCCATCAGAAGCGGCGCCGCGGCGGCCTCGACGCCTTCAGCGACGTTCTCCAACAATTTCTCGATCTGTCCCGCGAGCCATCGCGACGGTGCGCGGCGCAGCCTCGCGAGTATCTCAACGACCGGCATCGGCAAGTCCGCGCGGGTCCCCAAGGCTAGGCACAGCTGATTCAACGTCTCGAACCATTGCGGGTGCGTGTGCCACCCGGCGGGAGGGATCGGCGGCATGCCGTGTTCGGCGGCTCGCTTCAGGTGCGCATCGGTCGCGCTTTCGATTTTGAGCTGCGTCAACGCCGAGTGCTGCGCGTCCACCACGGCAGCGAGAAATAGCAGATACGTGCCAATGCCGCTCTTGGGTGCGAGACTGCGCAGCCGCGCCGCACGAACTGCGAACACCGCCGCGGGCACCGGCAATCGAATTCGGGGAATTGATCGTTGCGCGAGGCCTGCGATCTCACCCGGTTCAAGGACACGCTGCGCCATGGTAGGCGCCACTTTACCGCTGTTGCATGCCCTTGGTCACTTCGCGAAACCAGGCGCGGTGATGTTTCCAGGCCCATCCGAGGGAAACCCAACCTCGGGTCATTGCGCGTATCGATCCTTTGACCCAGATCGCGGCGTAGATGTGGACGATGATGGTGCAGATGAGCAGGAAGGCGACAAACGCGTGCGCAAGCGCGCCGAGCCGCACCAGATCGATCGGAATATAGCCGGAAAAGTACTGGCGCCAGATCAGGACGCCCGACAGCAACAGCACCGGCAGGCACGCGACGATCGTGAAGAACAGCAGCTTCTGGCCTGCGTTGTAGCGGCCGACCTCGGGCAATGCCTCCTCGCGGTTGCCGACGACATCGTTGATCTTGCGCAGCCAGAGCCAATCGCGCCGTTCAAGATAATTGTGCCGCCAAAGCTTCACGGCCAACGGCAAGAACGCCAGGACCATAAAACAGCCGATGAAAGGATGCAGGATACGGGTCCAGGCCCCGCCGCCGAAAAAATTGGTCATCCAGAACAATGCGGGGTGAAACAGCGCCAGTCCCGACAACGCCAGCAGCACGAACGTGATCGCCGCGATCCAGTGATTGATCCGGATTGCGCGCGAGTAGCGTTCGATCCGGTCCGTTCGGGATTCGCTCATGGGGTTTTCTCCAACTCGCGCCGCGCCGCTTGCTCATCGTTCTCATCGGTCTCGTTGGGACCGATGCCGATGTAGTGCAAGAACCCCATCGCCGCGGTGGCGGCGATCGCGAGCAGGGCCAGCGGCTTGGTTACGCCTTTCCACAATCGCACCGCCGGGCTGATCTTGGGCTTCTCCGGCAAACCACTGTAGAGCGCAGGTTGATCTGCATGGTGCAATACATACATGACGTGCGTGCCGCCAACTCCGGCCGGATCGTAAAGGCCGGCCTGCTCGAAGCCCCGCGATTTCAGATCCACGATGCGCTCCGCGGCATGCTGGGTCATGTCTTCTTTGGTGCCGAACACGATCGCGCCGGTGGGACAGGATTTCACGCAAGCGGGCTCGAGGCCGACCGCGACACGATCCGAACAGAGCGTGCACTTGTAGGCCTTCTTGTCCTGCTTCGAAATGCGCGGAATATCGAAAGGGCAACCGGCGACACAATAGCCGCAGCCGATGCAGTTCTCCTCCTGGAAATCCACAATGCCGTTGGCATATTGCACGATGGCGCCCGGCGAGGGGCAGGCCTTCAGGCAGCCGGGGTCCTCGCAGTGCATGCAGCCGTCTTTGCGAATCAGCCACTCCAAATCCCCTTTGGGATTCTCGTACTCGGCAAATCGCATCAACGTCCAGGAATGTTCCGAGAGGTCCTGCGGATTGTCGTAATGCCCGCTGCAGACGCCGATCGCATCGCGTAAGTCATTCCACTCCATGCAGGCCACCTGACACGCCTTGCAGCCGATGCACTTGGTGGTGTCGATCAGCTTGGCGACTTGCCCGGTATGCGCGGCGCGCACGTCGGGCGAGGGCAGGGTGGTCGCGGAGCGGCGCACGATGTCGAGCGATTGCAGCGGCATTGAATCTCCTAGAGCTTCTCGACCTTGACAAGAAACGCCTTGAACTCTGGCGTCTGGGAGTTGGCATCACCGACCGAGGGCGTGAGTGTATTGGCGAGGAATCCGGGTTTGGCAACACCCATGAATCCCCAATGAATCGGCACGCCCACCGTGTGAATCAGCTTGCCATCGACGTTCAAGGGCCGGATGCGTTTTGTCACCATCGCGACCGCCTTGATGTAGCCGCGGTTCGAACTCACTTTGACCCGCTCGCCCGTGGCGATGCCGATCTCCTTCGCCAAGCCCTCACCGATCTCCACGAATTGTTGCGGCTGGATGATGGAGTTGAGACGCGCGTGCTTGGTCCAGTAGTGAAAATGCTCGGTCAAGCGATAGGTGGTCGCCACATGCGGGAACTGCGCCGCCTTGCCGAACATCTCGCGATCGTCGGGAAACACCCGGGCAGCCGGGTTGTTGGTCGCTCGTGGCTGCTTGGGACTCAAGGGGTTGTACCCCAAGGGTGTCTCGAACGGCTCGTAATGCTCGGGAAATGGTCCCTCCGCCATATTGGCGCGCGCGAAAAATCGCGCCACCCCCTCGGGGTTCATGATGAACGGACCCATGCCCCCGGCGGGATTCTCATCGATCTTGAAGTCCGGAACGTCTGCGCCGCCCCACGCCGTGCCGTTCCAGCCAATGAGTTGGCGATCAGGGTTATAGGGCTTGCCGTTCTCATCGCAAGAGGCGCGGTTGTACAGTACCCGTCGATTCGCCGGCCACGCCCAGGCCCAGTTCAAGGTCTGCCCGATACCGGTGGGATCTGCGTTATCGCGGCGCGCCATCAAATTGCCGGTGGGTCCCCATGCGCCGCAGAATATCCAACAACCGGCAAGGGTCGTGCCGTCATCGCGCAGTTCCGCAAAACCTGCCAATTGCTCACCCGCCTTACGGGTGATCTTGGTGGGGTCTTTAGGATCCGCGAGGTCTTTGAGAGCGCGGCCGGAGTACTCCCTGGCGAGTTCCTCGGGCCGAGGGCTCTGCGGCTGCGCGTATTTCCACGCGAGGTTCAAAATCGGATCGGGAAACGCACCGCCCTCCTTGGCGTAGAGCGCGCGGATTCGCGTGAAGATGCCGGACATGATCTCGATGTCGCTGCGCGCCTCGCCGGGGGGCGACGCGCCTTTCCAATGCCACTGCAACCACCGCGCCGAATTGACGAGCGCCCCATCCTCCTCCGCAAAGCAGGTGGTCGGCAGGCGAAACACTTCGGTCTGAATCTTGCTCGGA
>CAYRAC010000158.1:3609-7817 GCA_964422045.1 uncultured Steroidobacteraceae bacterium | reverse complement strand
AACGAATCGGTGGTCATCGCAAACATCATGAACATCAGGAACGTAAGGGAGCGGATCAATGCGATGTTCTGCCGCCCTGCCCCCCTCATGTTCGCAGCGCCCTCCGCGTGTTCGCGGTTATGACTGTATCCCCCGGTTCAAAACCAATCTATGATATCTTACAATCGATTGCAAGGCGGCGTTCGCACGGCCTCGACGGCCGGCACAACGCGCGCACTGGGGGATCGCGATGAGCAGCGCACAACAGCTTTTCGGCGCCATCGAAGCCGGCGGCACCAAATTCATTTGCGCGATCGGCGATGCCGGCGGCGGGATCCTGGATGAAGCGCGCATCGAAACGCGCGCGCCCGCGGCCACCTTGGCCGACGTGTTGAGTTATTTCAGCGGCGCACATCGTACCTTCGGCCGGCTGACTGCCCTCGGTGTCGGGGCATTCGGTCCGGTGGATTTACGGCCGAAATCGCCGACATTCGGTTTCATCACAAGTACTCCCAAGCCCGGATGGCGCAATACGGATCTTGCGGGCGTGCTACGCCGCGGACTGAATCTCCCGGTGTATATCGATACGGACGTGAATGGCGCGGCGCTCGGCGAGTTGCGCTGGGGCTCGGGGCAAAATCTCGAGAGCTTGGTCTACGTGACCGTGGGCACGGGCGTCGGGGTGGGCGCGGTTCATAATGGCCGCGCGGTTCATGGGCTGATGCATCCCGAGCTCGGACATATGCTCGTGCGGCGCCATCCGGCAGATTCGAGTTTCAACGGGATCTGTCCCTTCCACGGAGATTGCCTCGAGGGTCTCGCCTGCGGCGCCGCGATCGTTGCCCGAACTGGGCGCGCACTCAAGGACGCGCCTCCCGAGGATCCAATTTGGTCGATCGAGGCGGACTACTTGGGCCAGTTGTGCGCACTGCTCGTCCTCGCTCACTCGCCGCAACGCATTTTGATGGGCGGCGGCGTCATGCAGCCGCAGTTGTATGCAGGTGTTCGCGAAAGAATGCTCTACTGGCTCAAGAATTACATCGATGCGGAAGAATTACGCAGCCCGTACTATCTGGTGGCGCCGGGACTTGGCGCAGCGGCGGGAATCAAAGGTGCGCTGTCGCTCGCCATGAACGGCAGCGCAGCGATCGAGCGTTAAGTCACACTCCTTGAGGGCGGCGCTGCGAATTTGCGGCGCGCACTGTTAGAATCGCAGCGGCTGCACGGCTTCCGGGCGGCCGCGAAGTTCACAGGAGTGGAATGTATGGTCGCTTTAGTCATCTTGGTGTTCATCCTCGTCGCATTCGTAAGCTATGCGGTTGTGCTCTACAACGGCCTGCTGCGCGTCGCCGCCGGCGTCAAGCTCGCGTGGTCGAACATCGATGTCCTCCTGGTTCAACGCCACGACGAGTTGCCGAAGCTCGTGGAGGTGTGCCGGCAATACATGCAGTACGAGGGCGACACTCTGGAACGCGTGATCAAAGCGCGCAGCGCTGCCGACTCGGCACGCAGCTCCGGCAGCGTGAGTTCGGTCGGAGCCGCAGAGCGTGAACTGCGCTCGGGGCTCAATGGGCTGTACGCCGTTGCCGAGCGCTATCCTGACCTCAAGGCGAACGAAGCGTTTCGCCAGTTGCAGTCGCGCATCTCCGGATTGGAGACCGCGATCGCCGACCGCCGCGAGATCTACAACGACTCGGTCAACGCCAACAACATCCGCATCCAGACCTTTCCGGATGTGCTGGTGGCGCAATTCGGAAACTTCCCGCCTGCCAAGCTGCTGCAATTCCAGAGCGAAGAGAAGGCAGATGTGGACGTGAAGGCGCTGTTCGCGCGCTGACGGCCGGACGCTCATGCCGATCGCTACGGCAAATTCTGCGCAGCTCCACTTGCTCGAAGCCGCGGCGCTGTCCATAGGCGCAGCCTGGTGCCTCTATAAATTCGCGGCGAGTGTGCGCCGCGACCGTCTGCTGGCCGATACCCCGCTAGTCAAGATCCGATCCGCGGCGCAAGGCTACGTCAAGGTTTTCGGGCGCGCTGCGCCCGCCGGCCAGGCTGCAACGGCGGCGCCGCTCAGCTCGCGGCCCTGCGTTTGGTGGAGCTACGATGTGGCGCAGAAGACTCGCAATGCAAAAGGCGAAACCACTTGGAAGTCGATCGACAGCGCCACCAGTGTCGAACCTTTTTTGCTGCGCGATGCCGATGGCGAATGCTTGGTCGGACCCGTCAGCGCGGAGATAACACCGACCAGTCACAATGTGTGGTTCGGGGATCTGGAACGTCCGCTGGGCTTGCCGGCGCTCGCGCACACATTCATCGAGCAAGGCGACTTCAAGTACACCGAGCGGCTGCTGAGCGTCGGCGATCAGCTGTCGGTCGCCGGGGAGCTGCGCTCCAACTCGGCCATCGAGAGCAGCGAGTCAGCGACCGCCCAACTGTTGCACGAATGGAAGCAGGATCAAACGACGTTGCTCGCGCGCTTCGACCGCAATCATGACGGTCATCTTGACGCTAGCGAATGGGAAGCCGCCCGCGCGGCGGCCGCAGCCGAGTCCGGCGCGAACAATCTCAAGACGGCGATCGTACGCACCAGCATCATCGGTCAGCCAACCCACGGCGAGCCTTTCATCATCGCCTCGATGGATTCGCAGCACCTGGTGCAGCGGGAGAAGCTTTTTGGCGCGCTGTATTTCTGTCTCGGCGTGGCCTGCGTGGGTCTCGGCGCGTGGGCACTTCGCCTGGCTCTCTAGGCCTTGCAAAACTTACCGTACAGACCACCGCCGTCGAGACAACCCTTGCTGTCGATGTCGAACACCAAGCTTTGTCCGTTGAGGGTGAGAAGCAGCTGCTTGCCATCGACCTTGTACTGCACTCGAACATTCTGCTGCATCATGGTCAACGTCACTGAATCGCCCGATCCGAATACCATCTTCTCCATGACCAAACCATTGCCCATGCCCCCGCCCTGCGGTAGGTAGGTGCCGCTGAGGCTCGAACCGCAGCCGCAAAGCGCAACACAGGTGATCGCCGCGACGATAAATGTTTTCATACAATTCTCCCTAGCGTGGTTTAAGCGAATTTTCGCTCGAGTATAGCGCGCACGGCAGCTACGGCACCCTCGGTTCGACATAAGGCATGTTCGAAGCCACCCTCACTGCACGCAGCCGGACGGCCACCTTTTCAGCCGCCGCCATCACTCGCAGGATATTCTCGCCGGCCAATTTGGCGATGTCGGCATCCGTCCAGCCGCGACGCATCAGCTCCGCGAGCAGCAGCGGATAGCGGTCCACGCCCTCGAGTCCCACAGGCGCATCCTCGATGCCGTCGAAGTCCGACCCCAGTCCGACATGATCGGCGCCGGCCACTTGCCGGATGTGATCGATATGATCCGCCACCTGCGCGAGCGTAACCTCCGGCCGTGGGTGATTTTCTTCCCAGACTGCGACCGCTGCTTTCGCCCGCTCCGGTTGACCGATGTAGAGCCCGACGTACGGCGGGCTGTTGAAGCGCGCCCGTTCGGCAGCCTGATCGGCGTCCCAGCGATTGCGGGATTCCGACACATAGCCGGGCGCAAAATTGACCATCACGACGCCGCCGTTGGCGGCGACCGACCGCAGAATGTCGTCGGCAACATTGCGCGGATGATCGACGAGCGCGCGCGCCGAGGAGTGGGAGAAAATCACGGGCGCCGCGCTCGCCGAGAGTGCGGCGCGCATGGTCTCGGCGGATACATGGCTGAGGTCGACCAGCATGCCGAGGCGATTCATTTCTCGCACCACTTCGACGCCGAAGGGCGTGAGGCCGTGATGTAGCGGCGCATCGGTCGCCGAATCCGCCCAGCCGGTATTGAGCGTGTGCGTCAAAGTCATGTAGCGCGCACCGGCGTCATACATTTGGCGCAACACCGCGAGGGAATTGTTGATTTGATGGCCGCCCTCGATGCCGATCATCGAGGCCACTTTATGCAACCGGTGGATGCGGCGCACGTCCGCCGCGCTGTACGCCATCTCGAGATCATCCGGGTAGCGGGCGGCCATCAGCTTGACCAGATCCATTTGTTCGAGCGTGGTTTGCACGGCCTCAAAACCTTGCATGCCACTCGGTATCCATACCGACCAGAATTGCCCTGCAACGCGGCCGGCCCGCAGCCGCGGAATGTCGGTCATGAGTGCCGATGCGCCCGGCGGAAATGGCAGGCCATGCGTATCGGATTTGAGGTCCACCGCAGTCAG
>CAYRAC010000158.1:0-3509 GCA_964422045.1 uncultured Steroidobacteraceae bacterium | reverse complement strand
CGCCCGGCGGAAATGGCAGGCCATGCGTATCGGATTTGAGGTCCACCGCAGTCAGGCATCCATGATCGCCGCCGATACTAGCCTATGCACCGGTTTGCCATCTGTTAAATTAATATGTAGTGTATGAAAGCACTGTATCTGCTTGTTTTGCTTATCTATCGAATCCCATCTTGTCGTGACGCATTTGACACTATAGCCCAACGTTGTCTATTGTGTAGGAGTGGAGATAATTCACAACCCGGAGATCGAACAAACTGATGTGCGCCTGCTGCCGGCGCTCGATGCCGCCGTGGCCGTATTCGCCCGCTTCGGGTTTCGCAAGACATCGATGGACGAGGTGGCGCGTGCCGCCGGTGTGTCGCGGCAAGGCTTGTATCTGCAATTCGCCAACAAGGAGGAATTGTTTCGCAAAGCGCTGGTGCATACGCTCAGCCAGCAATTGAACGCCGCCAGCGCCGCCCTGGAGCGCGCCGATGAGAGCCTGGAACTGCGGCTAATTGCCGCTTGCGATGCGTGGTCCGGACGCTTTGTCGGATCGCTCGGAGCGGATGCCGCCGATCTGATGTGCGCGAGCACCTCGCTCGCGGGCACAACGCTAACCCACTACGAGACCCAATTCGAAGCGGCCGTTGCCGGCGCCATTGCCAACTCGGCCCTCGGCGAGGTATGCGGCCTTATCGGGGTGCGCGCAGCCGACTTGGCGCGCGCCCTGCATGCAACAGCGCGCGGTCTCAAGCACAGTTGCGCGTCGCGAGAGGAATTTTTGCGGGGCATGACGGCCGCCGCGCGCATGGTCTGCGTGCCGCTGAACCCACGCCTGCAGAGAGGTATTGCCGATGCTTAAGTCGACTCCATTCGGTATGCGCTCCACCGCCGATCAGGTGCTTGCGGGCATCGATCTCACCGGCAAACGCTTTGTGGTAACGGGGTGCACCTCGGGGCTCGGCTTCGAAACGATGAGCGCGCTCGCGGCCAACGGTGCGCAGGTGATTGGTCTCGCCCGCTCACTCGAGCGCGCCGAGATTGCTTGCCGCAAAGCGGGCCCCTTATGCATTCCGGTGGCCTGCGATCTCGCGGATCTCGATTCGGTTGCCGCGGCGGCCGACACGATTCGCTCGCTTCACGATCAGCTCGACGCAATCGTAGCCAACGCCGGTATCGCCAATTTGCCGTTCCTGGAAACTCGCTACGGCGTCGAGATGCAGTTCCTGGTCAATCATATCGGACACTTCGCACTGCTGAACGGCATCCTCGACCTGGTGAAAGTCGGCACCGGGCGCATCGTGATCGTGAGCAGCAGCGCCAGCGTCGATTACGCACCGGCCGAGGGCATCATGTTCAATAACCTCGACGGCGGCCGCTTCTATAAACCCTTCACGTTCTATGGCCAGTCCAAATTGGCCAACGCGCTGTTCGCCAAAGAGTTGTCGCGCCGGCTTGATGCGCGCGGCATTGCCGTCAATTCGCTGCATCCGGGCGCGACGCGCTCCACCGGTCTACACAGAAATTTGAGTTTCATGCCGAGACTCGCCTTGACGGCGGCGCAATGGTTCATGCGCTCGGCGCAGCGCGGCGCCGCCACCCAAGTGTTGCTGGCGGCGCATCCCGCCGTCGCCGGTATCAGCGGCGAATATTGGTCGAATTGTCAGATCGCCGCCGGCAGCCGCCTGCTGCAGGACGCCGAGCTCGCCGCCCGGCTCTGGAGCGTATCGGAGCAGATCATCGCGCGACACGCGGCACTCCCCGCCGCGCTGCGACAGGCGGCGTAAATCGGGCCGGCGATGATTTGTTGCCGGTTTCATCTTATGATATGGGCATATGCCCGCAAGCCGCCGCAGTTCGCCGACGCGCAATTCGCAGCCGATGCAGCACAGCGTATTCCATCCTCTCCGAGGTGCAACGCGGCAGCGTACGCGGCCCGGTCACGATGTGCGAGCTGGCGACCCTGATGGTGATGGATCGATCGACGTTAGGGCATAACCTCAAACCCTTGGAACGCGATGATTTGATCGTCCTGCGCCTGTCGCCGGCGGATCGTCGTAAACGCTACGTCGAGTTGACGAAAAAAGGCCGCTCGACTTTGCACCAATCGCGACGCCTCTGGCGACGCGCCGAACATCGATTCGAGAGGATATTCGGCAACCAATCCGCAGCGGAGCTGCGGGCGGTTCTGCTCGGCATCGCTGGCAACGAGGAGTTGAACGCACTGGCGATTCGCTAGCTGACCAGCCACAGCGGCGGCGCTGCGCGCGGTTTGACCGGCACCGAACGCCACTGAATCGCAAGCCAATCGGAGCGTAGCATGTGGATCGTCAGAGTAGCGTTGCAGCGGCCCTACACCTTCATCATGTTGGCGGTGTTAATCGTTCTAATGGGCGGCTATGCGATCCTCAACACCGCGACGGACATTTTTCCAAACATCAAGATTCCGATTGCCGCGGTAATTTGGCGCTACAACGGCATCCTGCCCGAAGAAATCGCCAATCGCATCGTATTGTTTTCCGAGCGCGTCGCGCAAACCACGGTGAACGATGTGGAGCACACCGAATCCCAATCGGTGAACGGCACCGCGGTCGTCAAGTACTTCTTTCAACCGGACGCCGACAACGATTTGTCGATGTCGCAGATCACCGCCGTGTCGCAGGTTCAGCTTGCATACTCGCCGCCCGGGACGACGCCGCCCTTCGTTCTGAATTACAGCGCGTCGAGCGTGCCCATCCTGCAGCTCGCCTTGTCGAGCGATACCTTGCCCGAAGCGCAAATCTACGATCTCGCCAATACGCTGCTGCGCACGGCACTGGCAACCGTGCCCGGCGCCTCGATACCATTTCCCTTCGGCGGCAAGCAGCGCCAAGTGCAGGTGGATCTCGATCCGCAGGCGCTGCGCGCGCGTGCGCTGTCGGCGAATGACGTGGTTGCCGCCATCGGCGCGCAAAACCTGATATTGCCGGCGGGCACAGAGAAGATAGGACCGCTCGAGTACTACATCAAATTGAACGCGAGCCCGACCCAAATCGAGGAGCTTAACAACCTGCCGATCCGCGCGCGCAGCGGCAACATTACCTATATTCGGGACGTGGCACACGTGCGCGACGGCTACTCGCCGCAGACCAACGTGGTGCGCCTGGAAGGCCGTCGATCGATTTTGATGAGCGTCCTGAAGACCGGCAAGGCGTCGACCATCGATATCATCAACGCCATCAACGCCAAGCTGCCGCAAATCCGTGCGGCCCTGCCTCCCGAGTTGAAAATCGAGGCCTTAAGCGATCAATCGGTGTTCGTGCGCGCCGCCATATCAGGAGTGATTCGCGAGGCGGTGATCGCCGGCGCGCTGACCGGGCTTTTGATCTTGTTGTTCCTCGGCAGCTGGCGCAGCACCTTGATCATCACCATTTCCATTCCGCTGTCGATCCTCGCCTCCATTGCTTGCTTATCCGCGCTTGGCGAGACCATCAACATCATGACCTTGGGCGGCCTGGCGCTCGCGGTAGGCATCTTGGTGGACGATG
>CAYRAC010000157.1:0-7839 GCA_964422045.1 uncultured Steroidobacteraceae bacterium | reverse complement strand
CACGGCGACAGCCTGGGAGCCTTATCGATCTCGGATTTCCTGCAACGCCGCCGCGCTTTCGAGGGCAGCTTGCTCGACGTCACTTTCGTGTCGGCCGCCAATGACTATCGGCGACCCGCCGGGGTCTCCGGCGCAGATCTCGTCAACTATCTGGCCGCAGAACTCGAGCGCACCATTGTGTCCTTGGGTGCCGAGCATATTGCCGCATTTGTCTTTGAGCCCATCGTGGGTGCAGCCGGCGGCGTGGTTCCGGCGCCGGCAGGCTATGCGCAAGCGATCCGTGCGGTGTGCGACAAGCACGACGTGCTCATGATCGCGGACGAAGTGATGTGCGGTTCGGGACGCAGCGGCACCTGGTGCGCCTTGCAGCACGACGGCATCGTTCCGGACATCATGACTATCGCCAAGGGGCTGGCCGGCGGCTACATCCCGCTCGCAGCGACGCTGGTCACGGCGCGCGTCGCCGACCCGATTCGCGGCGAGCACGGCGCGTACATGACCGGACATACTTTCAGCGGGCACACCGCAGCCTGCGCCGCTGCGCTCGCCGTGCAGCAGGTCATCGAACGCGATCGACTGCTGGATCGCGTTCGGGTGACCGGCGTGCACCTGCAGCAAGCGCTGCGTGATGCACTGGCGAAATTCGATGAGGTCGGCGATGTACGCGGCAGAGGATTTTTCGTGGGCATCGAATTGGTGCGCGATCCCATCACCAAGGAGCCGTTTGCGGCCGAACGTGGACTGAGCTTCGACATCGGCGCGCGTGCCTTTGCCGACGGCTTGATCTGTTATCCCTGTTCCGGAAACGTCGGCGGGACCGCCGGCGACACCATCATCCTGGCCCCGCCCTACAATTCCAGCGATGGCGAATTGGAGGAGCTGGTCACCAAGACCGTGCGAGCCGTCGGTGCCGCTCTAAGCGGCGCTTGACGGCGCGTCATCGGCGACCGCGACGAAGACGCAGCAGTTGGCGCGCTCCGCCAACGAAGAGCGATGCGGGTTGCTCCACCAAAATCCTCCCGTCGGCTGCGGGTAATGTCCGAGCACGATCAGGTCAATGGCGAGCCGCCGCGAAAAGGCGATGATTTGCTCGATGGTATTGCCGCTCGCCAAATAGCCTTCCGAATGGACGCCGCGAGCCTTCAGCCATTCAATGGATTCATCGAGAACTTTGCGATACCCATCGGCCTCGTCGATGAGACAGGCGTGGCCGGCAGCGCCGGCAACCACCGCGGCATCCGCCACATTGCTGGGAACGATCGACAACACGTAGACCTGTGCACCGACGAGTATTGCCAGATCTGCGCCGCGCTTGAGCGCCCGCCGACCTACCGCGGAACCGTCATAGCAGAGCAGCACCCGCTTGAACATAACGTCACTCCAGTCGGAACTGCAGGCAACTCCTGCCAATCTCCTCACCGTCGGAGCTCCAGCTCCACTCGTCAAAGTATGCGCGGCCTCGGTGCTCAATGCGAATAATTGTCGAGCAGCGCGTGCCGTAGTCCGGCGCGCGTACAAAGGCGCTCGAGACCAAGCGTTCCCACTCGAGACTCAAGCCGGTGCGCGGCAGCTCAGCATCGGGTGCCGGCCGGTCATCGCGCAATACTTCGAGCAGGGGTGCGGTGTCCGACATGTGAGCGAGCGCCGCCTTCAACCGGCTCTTGGCGTTTTGAACCTTGGGCCACGGCGAATCGAGCAGATGATTCGACAGACCGTAGACGCCGGGTCCGAGTTCGCGTCCGCGTTGCGGGACGCTTTCATAGATTCCCAGCCGCTCGCCGTCGGAGAAGATGAGATTGAACCCGTTGTAGCGCGCCGCCACCCCCCTTAAATAAGTTAAACACTCCGCGACCGAGGCGTCGGACTCGAGCACCGCAGTCACCAACGCGCCGCGGCTCGGGCCATTCTTGCGCGGCAGGCGCGCGTCGCGATAATTCGTGATTGCAGCGAAGCGGCCGCGGCGCGTCAGGCCGAGCCACGTGCCTCCGGCCTCGAGATCCCGCCCCGCAAGTATCTGCGGGCGATCCGCCCACCACCCGGCGCGCTCGCTCGGGCGCCCATGAAGTTCATCGCGGTTCGCCGCAACGACACACGGGTAGCGCGAGTCCGCGCGCCAAACCACGAGGATCAGACACATCGACGCCGGCTCCTAGTGCAAACTCTCGTCCAATACTTCGATCCAATGCCTGACCGGTATCGAAGTACCGGACTGTAAATGCTGGATGCAGCCTACGTTGGCCGAAACGATGACTTGCGGCCCGGCCCGCGTCAGTTGTTCGAGTTTGCGGTCGCGCAATCGAGTCGCAAGATCCGGCTGCAGAATCGAATAAGTACCCGCGGAGCCGCAGCACAGGTAGCTTTCACTATTCGCGACTTCGACCTCGAATCCCAACCTGCGCAGGTGCATTTCGACTCCGCCGCGCAGCGCCTGACCATGCTGCAACGTGCAGGGCGGATGAAACACGAGCCGTTGCACGGCGCTGCGCTTCCGCTCCTTCAGAACTGCCGTGATGTCGGGCAGCAGTTCGCTCAAATCCCGTGCGAGCGCACTGATGCGCATCGCCTTGTCGGCATAGCCGGCATCGCTTGACAGGGCGTGACCGTAGTCCTTGAGCGCGAGGCTGCAAGCCGACGCAGAAGAGATGATGGCTTCAACGCCGCCGCCGGAAATGAGCGGCATCCAGGCGTCGATGTTGCGACGCATGTCCGCGCGACCGCCCTCTTGATTACCCAGATGAGTGCGCAGCGCGCCGCAACAGCCGGTGCCGCTCGCGCGCAGCGTCTCGATTCCGGCCGCATCCAAGACGCGCACGGTGGCGGCGTCGATGTTCGGCATCATGGCAGGCTGAACGCAGCCCGACAGCAGCAACACCTTGCGCGGGTGCGCGCCGCTGTTGCCAGCCGCACGGCGCTCCGGGCGAGGCGGAATCTTGTCCTTGAGCGCCGCCGGCAACAGCGGCCGCAGCGCCTGGCCCACGCGCAGTGCCGGCGCAAATAGCGGCGAGGTGAGACCTTCCCCAAGCAACCAACGAGCGCCGCGCTCGGCCGCCGGGCGCTCGACGCGCGCATCGACAATCTTTCGACCGATGTCGACCAGACGGCCATATTCGACGCCGCTCGGACAGGTGCTCTGGCAGTTAAGACAGGTCAGGCAGCGATCCAAGTGCAGTTGCGTACTGCGTGTCGCCTCGCCGCCCTCCAGCATCTGCTTGATCAGGTAAATCCGCCCGCGAGGGCCGTCGAGCTCATCGCCGAGCAGTTGATAGGTGGGACAGGTTGCGTTGCAGAACCCGCAATGCACGCATTTTCCGATGATCGCCTGTGCCTCTTCGCCCGCGGCGGTGCCGTCAAATTCGGCGCTCAGATGCGTTTTCATTGGGGACTAGAACTCGAAGTACATGCGGCCGGGGTTAAGAATACCCTCAGGATCGAATGCCTGTTTCAAACCGCGGTGAATGCGCAGCAGCGCGTCCGACAGGGGGGTAAACACGCCGCAGGACTTGTCGGCGCCGCGCACCAGCGTGGCATGACCTTTCGCCTTGGCCGCAGCAGCGCGCACGTCGGCGGCGGGGGCCACGCTGCGCCACCACCGTTCGGCGCCGTGCCATTCGATCAATTGCCGACCCGGCAGCTGGAGCGGCGCGGCACTGCTCGGCACGGATAGCCGCCACAAACGCTCGCCGCGTGCGAGATCGGCGTCGGTGAGCGAAAAGAACGGCTCGGTTTGATCGCGCAGACTCTGCCACCAATTCAGCGCTGCAGCCGGCTCGAGCTCAGCGCCCTTAAGTTTCACGCGCGCCGCATCCACCGCCGCAGCCGCGCCGGCGAGACGTACGTGCAGTCGCCCGTCGTGCCACGCGCTCGCATTGATCGGCAACGGCTGCGATGACCAGCGGCCGAGTTGCTCGAGCGCCCGTGTCTCGTCGTGATCGAAGCGCAGGGTTGCGGTTGCCCGGGGAATCGGCAATACCTTGAGCGACACATCGCAGAGCACACCTAAGATTCCGCAGGAGCCGGCCATCAGCCGCGACACGTCGTAGCCGGCCACGTTCTTGGCGACCTGGCCACCGAAAGTCAACACCTCGCCGCGCCCGCTCAACAGCGTTACCCCCAAAACATGATCGCGCACGCAACCGTACGCGGCGCGCGACGGTCCCGACAAACCGGCGGCCACCATGCCGCCCACCGTGCCGCCGGCAGAAAAACGCGGCGGCTCGAACGGCAGACATTGACCACTTTGCGCCAGCACCGCTTCCAAATCGGCAAGGCGCGTGCCGGCGCGCGCCGTGACCACCAATTCGGTGGGCTCGTACGCGCTGATGCCGCACAGCGCGGCCACCTCGAGCGGTTCGCCGCGCGGCACACCGCCATAGAAAGCCTTGGTGCCGCCGCCGCGGATCTCGAGCGGCGCGCCGCGATTGCGGGCCTCGAGGACACGATCGACGAGGCGGGTGAGCGCGGGATCGGGCTGCTGCATCAGAACCTCGGCAACTCGGGGTGGGGCAGCAGACCGCGATGCACGTGCATCTTGCCGTACTCGGCACAGCGCTGCAGTGTCGGAATGACTTTTCCGGGGTTCAGCAACTCGCCCGGATCGAATGCGCGCTTCAGCGCCAGGAACAATTCGCGCTCGGCCGGCGCGAACTGCACGCACATGGAGTTCAGTTTCTCGACTCCCACGCCATGTTCACCGGTCACGGTGCCGCCCATGTGCACGCTCGTTTCCAAAATATCCGCGCCGAACAACTCACAGCGGCGCATCTGGTCCGGATCGTCGGCGTCAAACAGAATCAACGGATGCAAGTTGCCATCGCCGGCATGGAACACGTTCACGCAGCGCAGGCCGTACTTGCCTTGCATGTCCTCGATCGCGCGCAGCATCTCAGCCAAGCGCTTGCGCGGAATGGTTGAGTCCATGCACATGTAATCCGGGCTGATGCCGCCCGATGCGGGGAAGGCATTTTTGCGCCCGCTCCAAAACTTCAGTCGCTGCGCTTCGTCGCGGCTGACCTCGATCCGCGATGCCCCGGCGGCCGTCAGCACCTGCTCCATTCGCGAGATTTCCTCAGCCACCTCTTCCGGCGTGCCGTCGCTCTCGCACAGCAGGATTGCTGCGGCGCTGAGGTCGTAGTCGGCGTGCACGAAGGCCTCGACCGCGGCAGTCATCGCCTTGTCCATGAGTTCGAGTCCAGCGGGAATGATGCCCTGCGCGATCACGCTCGCCACCGCAGCCCCGGCCGATTCGATGTCCGCAAAGCTCGCCATGATGCAGCGTGCCAGCAGCGGCTTTGGAATGAGTTTCACGGTGACCTCGGTGAGCACAGCCAGCATGCCTTCGCTTCCCACGACCACCGCGATGAGGTCGAGACCCGCCGCGTCGAGTGCCTGCGAGCCGAACTCGACGGGCTCGCCATCGGCCAGGTAGCCGCGTACACGCAGCACATTGTGCAGCGTCAGGCCGTATTTCAGGCAGTGCACACCCCCGGAATTTTCGGCGACGTTGCCGCCGATCGTGCAGGCGATTTGGCTGCTCGGGTCGGGCGCATAGTACAAACCGTAGCACGCGGCCGCTTCGCTGATGGCCGCATTGCGCACACCGCATTGCACGACCGCCGTGCAGGTGGCCGCATCGATGTCGAGGATTTTGGTAAACCTCGCGAGCGACAGAATCACGCCCCAGTGATGCGGCGTTGCGCCGCCGGACAAGCCGGTGCCCGCACCCCGCGCAATGACGGGGACACCCAGTGCGTGACAAACCTTGAGGATGGCGGCGACTTGCGCGTCGGTTTCCGGAAGCACCACCACCAGGGGCGAGGTGCGATAGGCGGTCAGCGCATCGCACTCGTAAGTCACCGTATCTTCGTGGCGAAACAAAATCGATCCGCTCGGCAGAATCGGCGCCAGCGCGCCCACGATCTGTGCCTGACGTTGTTCGCGCTCCCGCCCATCGAGCCGCATCGAGGTATTCATGAGGGACATTATGCATCACGCCGTTTACGGTGCGGCTGCGCGCGGCGACGCGATGACGAAATCGGCGCTAATGGCGTAGGATGCGCAAAAAGCAATCCGGGGGAGATCCAGTGTTTCATCAATTGTTGACACCGGTAGGCGGCAGTTTGGCTTTGTCCTTCCTGGTTGCGATCCTGCCGATCGCCACCGTCCTGGTTCTGCTCGGCATACTCAAGCGGCCGGCATGGCAGGCGGCGTTCGCCGGTCTTGCGGTCGGCTTGGCGATCGCGGTGACGGTTTGGGGCATGCCGGCGCATATCGCCGCCGCGTCTGCGTTCAACGGCGCGGTGTTCGCGCTTTGGCCGGTCATGTGGATCGTCGTCAACGCGCTGCTGCTCTACAACGTCGCCGTTGCCTCCGGCCGTTTCGATGCGTTTCGCGCCTGGTTGATCCGGCACCTGCCGAATGACAGGCGAGTGGTCTTGATCGCCATCGGTTTCTGTTTCGGCGCCCTGCTCGAAGGCATCGCCGGATTCGGCGCGCCGGTCGCCATCACGGCGTCCTTGCTCATCATGTGCGGCTTCCCGGCGCTCGATGCGCTGGTGTTCGTGCTGATTTTCAATACCACGCCGGTCGCGTTCGGGGCGCTCGGCACACCGGTCACGGTGTTGGGCGCGGTAACCGGCCTGCCGGCACCCGCATTGGCCGCGATGATCGGCCGCCAGCTGCCGCTGATCGCGGGCTTCCTGCCATTCTATGTGATGGCGCTGTACGGAGGCTGGCGTTCGATCCGTGCGCTATGGCCGATGTTGCTGGTCGCCGGGTCGAGTTTCGGCGTGGCGCAGTTTGTCGCTTCAAACTACCTCGACTACACGCTCACCGACGTCTTCGCGGCGCTCGGTTCCTTGGTGGTTACGCTGCTGTTTCTGCAGGTCTGGCGTCCGGCGGCGGATGCGGAATTCACCATTGCTCACGCCGCGCAAGAGTCACCGGTTGCGCTGACGCGGCCCGTGCCAGCCTGGCAGGGCTGGCTACCCTGGTTGATCGTCACGGCGATTGTGATCATTTGGACCTATATGAAGATTGCCACCGTCGGTCAGCAGGCGATCCATTGGCCAGGGCTCGACAAGGCGGTTTCGATCACGCTGTATCACGACAAACCGTACGCCGCCGTGTGGAGCTTCCAACCGCTCGGCACCGGCACTGCGATCCTGCTGGCAGCGATCATCACCGCGTTGCTCGTCGGTCTGTCGCCGGCCGAATTCTGTCGCTGCGCCGTACGCACCATCCGCCAGATCTGGCAAGCGGTCGTCACCGTGATGCTGATTGTCGCGCTCGCCTACGTCATGAATTATTCGGGTCTCGCCTATACCTTGGGTCTTGCGGTCGCATCCACGGGACATGCCTTCATCCTGTTCTCGCCCTTTCTAGGATGGATCGCCGTGTTTCTGTCCGGCAGCGACACCTCGGGCAACGCGCTGTTCGGCAATCTACAGGTCGTCGCCGCCCGTCAGCTGCAGCTCAATCCTTTGCTATTTGCCGCCACCAATTCATCCGGAGGAGTCCTTGGCAAGATGATCTCGCCGCAGAACATCGCCACCGGGGTGTCCGTCACCGATTTGAAGGGCAAGGAAGGCGCGGTACTGGCGCGCACGTTTGTCCACAGCGTGGTGCTGACCTTATTGCTGGTCGTCATCGTCATCATCCAGCAATACCTCGTGCCCGGCATCATTCCGAGCTTCGTCGCGAGTCAGTAACTCGCCCGCCTAATCGATGGGGCTGCAGCGGAACAGCTCGATCGAGGTCGTCGATTGATCTGCGGTCCTGAACACGGTGACGTAATCGATCCCGACGGCGAGTTTGACGCCGGTTAGCCTGAAGTAATTCTTG
>CAYRAC010000156.1:0-7884 GCA_964422045.1 uncultured Steroidobacteraceae bacterium | reverse complement strand
AACTCCTCGCCGGTCATGGCGCTGGTCACCGGCGCGCCAACGCACTCGGCTGGCAGGTTCGGTTGGAACGCGGCGGTGCCGGTCAGATACATCTCGTGAAAGCCGGCGAAGTGCAGGACGTTGGTGCGTACACCGACGACGGAGTTGGCTCGCACCGCCGTGGCGTGGATGACCAGGCGCTGCAACGCCTGGTGACGCGTCTCGTTGAACACGTCGCTGAACTCCTTGATTTCGCCGCGCACCAACGTCTTCAGCGCCCCCGTGATGCCGCCCACGGCTCCCACCGAGTAAGCGATGTTGCCGAACACGAATTCTCGCGTGCATCCAGGTGGCAGTACAGCTCTTGAGCGTCGCCGGCGCTGGTGAAGCGCGTGCTACCCTCGGCGCCGCTGACACCCGAGCCGACGAACAAGAATTCGGAATTGCCGCTGAGATTGCGCAGCTCCGAGCTGACGCCGACGACGCCATGCACCTGTTCGCGGTCGGCCTCGGCTCGCATTCGCACGAAGGCAGCCTGGCGGCCCTCATGAATCATGGCGGTGACGTCGGGAATCTCGCCGCCGACGACGCCGCGAAATGCGGAACGGACGCCGCCGAAATCCCATGGACTGAATGCTATTGCCGGACAAGCCGGTCAGCTTGCAGTCAACGCCCATAACGCGCCCGCCAGCCGCTGCGGATATTCTTGGAAGTAAGCCCCTGGCCATCGGCGCGCCAGCCCGGCGGCCCGAATACGATTCCCAGCACCTCGCGCGCCGAGCGCCCGCGAGACGCTTCGCTGACGAGAGCCGTCCACTCGTGAAAAGCGATGCGCACCGGATTGTAAGTCTCGATGTTCTTGACGATTCCGTAGCGCGGCGGCTCATCCTGCCGTTCCGCTGCGAAGGAGCCGAACAGCCGATCCCAGATCATCAACACACCGGCGTAATTTCGGTCGAGATACTCGGGGTTGGTGGCGTGGTGCACTCGATGATGCGAGGGCGTATTGAACACATATTCGAACCATGCGGGCATGCGCTGTACCGCTTCGGTATGAATCCAGAATTGATAAAAAAGATTAAATCCTTGTTGCGCAAGAATCATGCCGGGCGGAAATCCGAGCAGTGCCAGAGGAATCCACGGCGTCCACGTGCCGACGATCACGCTGGTCCACGATTGCCGCAGGGCGGTCGACAAGTTGTACTCGCGCGACGAGTGATGATTGACGTGCGCTGCCCACCAGAAGCGGCACTCGTGGCTGATACGATGAAACCAGTAGTAGATGAAATCATCGAGGAAAAATATGAGCACCCACGCCCACGGCGAAGTCGGCGAAATCGTGAACAGTCGAATCTTGTACACCGCAGACAGCCCGGCGAACACGACACCGGCCATCGCTAAATTCATGACGATGTTGCCGGCCTGCATGCCCAGCGAGGCCCAGGTGTCGCCCGATTTGTAGTGAGCCTTGATGACCGAGCTGCGGCTCAAGGCCGCTTCGACCGCGATCGCCGCGAGCGAAATGCCGAGGAAAATCTCCGGCAGATGTGGCTTCCAATTCATGCCGCGGATCGTATCACTTGGCTTATTCTTGGGGCCATGGCAGTCAGCGATGGTTACCTGAACTACGTGCTCGAGCAGCTGTCCGGTCTGGGGCGCGTGACGCCGCGACGCATGTTCGGCGGCGTCGGGCTGTATCACGGTGAGCGGTTCTTCGGCGTCGTTTTCCGCGACACCTTGTACTTGAAAGTAGATGACTCCAACCGCGGCGCTTACCAGGCGCGCGGCATGGAACCATTCCGCCCGTATCCGGACAGACCGCATTTGAGCATGACCTATTACGCCGCGCCGGCCGATATCCTGGAGGACGCTGAGGAATGCACCGTCTGGGCGCGAAAGTCGGTGGCGGCCGCAGGCGTGCCGAAGCCGGCGCCGCGGCGGCGTAGCAAGCGCGGCCGCTGAACCGGCGAAACGCCGTCGGCTAGCGCCGCCTGCCGCCAGGCCATGTGCTCCAGACGATCAGCGCGAGCAATGCCGCCTGCAGCGGCAAACGCAGCACCAACAACCAATGGGGGGCGCCGAACAATTCGGGGTGCTGCCACATGTAGATATTGGCCGGCGTGACCGCAATGGTGAGCGCGAACAATCCCACAGCGGCGGCCCTGCGCGTCGCCGCGAGGCACAGGCCGGCCGCGCCCAGAAGTTCGAATACACCGGTAATCAACACGGTCGCGCGCGGCCAGGGGATCACGGGCGGTACTATGCGCATTTCCAGGTCGGTGAACGCAAAATGCGCGATGCCGCCGAGCAAGAACCACATGAACACGAACACGAGTCCCGCGCGCCTCATCGCGGTGCGAACTCCTCGCCCTCATCCGTCGTCGACGACGGATAATCCGGGTCGGTCAAACGTCGACGCATGTGGCGGCGGCGGCGCCAGAAGCGCTGAATCTGCGGCGCAAGGCCGGCCCACTCGGGACGTAACCACACGGGATCCTGGCTGTCGCCCGCGAGTACCGAGAATACGAGTTGGCGCGTATCCGTGGCTGCGGCCGTCACTCCCGCGGGCACGTCGCGCCACGCCGCAACCGCGTTGACCGCAGCGTCGATGCTCGACTGAAACGCGGTCTCGACATGGGCCAGTAGCGCCTCCCACTGCAGCGGGTCCTGCGCATCCACCGGCGCCGCCTGCAGAAACATCTCCAGCAACGCGCGCGCCGCCTGCACCGGGCTGGCCGTAACCATGGCAGGAGCCGGCGTGTTGGCACGGCCGGGAACGATGGCCGCCGGCAACACAAGAGCGAGCGCCGCGCGCGCCTCTGCCAGCAAGATCTGCAAGGCCGCCGGGATATCGAGCGGCCGGATGTCGAGGAGGTCCGTCGGCGGCGCGACGTTGGGCGGTGTTTGCGCTCCTGGCTCGGTCGCCGTCGCGGTTCCCGCACGCGCGGCAGGTGCTTCCGCGGGCAGTACTTTGGGGATTTCCATCGCAGAATCTTGCGCCCTAGGGCGGCAAGTGACGATTGATCAGGGTGACCATACGGTCGATGGCGACATGGAATGGGTCATGCGTCAGTTCCGGCAAGTCGAGATAGGCGGCGCCGGTTTTGAGCAAGGGCTTTACTCGCAGAGTTTGCTGGATGAGGTCATCGTGCGGGGCGAATACCGTCAACTGGGCTTTCAAGCTCTTGAGCTTTTTCTCGATGGGATAGCCGCACGCCGCGCGAAATGCTGCACCGGGATTCGCGGCGAGGACGTGTTCTACGAAGCGGCGGTGCACATCGCTCAAATCATACGGCGGTTGGCGAAAAGCGAATCCGCCGCGCCAAGCGCCGAGTACGTGGCCGCCCTCGGTGGCCGGCCGCAAGGGCTGTTCGCTGTATTTCTCCATCTGGCGCTGCTGCTCTTCCGCTGAGAACAGCGGCATCCCAACCGCAATGACATGGCGTACATGCGAGCTGACTTGATGTGCCACCTCGATCGCCTCGAGCGCGCCCGTGTGGATGCCCAACAGGTCGACCTCGCCATCCAGCCCGGCGGCTTTGAGCGCGTCGACGGTGCTCTGAGCATACTGCTCGAGCGTCAGGGCCCAGGGCGGTGGATCGGAAAAACCATAACCCAGCCGGTCCGGAGCGTAGGTAGGCCGCTCCAGCCGCTCCTGCAATAAATCCCACATGGCGCCCGAGCGTGGCGACATGTGCAGCAACACCAGCGGCACACCTTTCCCGTCACGCGTGCGCATATGCATCTGCCCAAAGCGAGTCGGGTAAATTCGCCGCGGCATTTAGTGAGCGTCCAAGAATGCTTCGACCAACGGTGCGACCAGGTCCGGCCTTTCGATGTGCAGCATGTGTCCCGCGTCCGCGATACGCACAATCTCGATGTGCGGAAATATCGCTCGAAATGCCGCATCGGTGCCGTCAGCCGCTAATTTTGTCAGCAGCTCGGACTTCTCGCCGACCAGCATCAACAACGGCGCACGCAATTCACGCCAGCAGGCTTCGCTATCCTCGCGCTTATACAGAATCGGATTCACCCAGTGATGCCGCGGGTCGCCCGCCAGCCGCACGCGGCCGCTGCCATCGACTTTACTCCAGGCGCGCGCCACGAACGCGGCCTGGGCAGCGCTGAATCGCGGGTAACGAAAGCGGATGACCGCAGCCAGTTCCTCGAGCGAAGCGTAATCCTTTCCCTTAAGGGGACCTTGCAGTTGATCCAACCACTTGCGCATTCGCGCCGGCGCTTGCGACGGCAACGTGCGGGCGAGTCCAAAGCCTTCCAAATTGACGACGCAGCGCACCCTGTCGGGCCGAATGCCGGCATATGAGCAGGCGATATTGCCGCCCATGCTGTGTCCGACGATGCGCGCCGGGGCGTTTGGCGACAGCCGATCCAACAGCGCGTCGAGGTCGGCAATGTAATCAGGAAACCAGTAGCCCTCTTGCGGCCACTCACTGCGTCCAAAGCCGCGCCAGTCGAGCGCGACCAACGGCCGATCGTGGCGCAATGCATCCACCATGAACTGAAACGTCTCGCCGGCATCGAGCCAACCATGCAGCAAAAACACGGGCGACGCGGCCTCCGAAGGCTCCGGCCCCCATCGGGTCAGATGCATGTCGAGTCCCCGCAGTCGCACGGTCTCGTGCCGCGGCGCACGCAGCACTTGGTACGCGGTCAGACTATCCAATCTAGGGATGCATTCCGCTGCCGATCATCGCGCCGACTACTCCACCCACCAGACCGCCGACTGCGGCGGCGGCGGCAACCACGATCGCCTGCGGCGGCTTGTTGACGCCGGTGTCAGGGGATGTTATTCCGCCGCCGCCCGCAGGCGGCGTCTTGGGTTCGTGTCCGTTTGCCATGGGAAACTCCTGGATTTTCTGGAAAAGCACCGCTTTCATACACGCAAGCGGCACTTCGCTGCAAGCGCCGGCGGGTTTGCGGTTCAGCGGCGCCGCGGCGCATGCTTTAGGCCATGGAAGGAGACCGCATCGGGCCGTATCGCGTACTGCGCACCCTCGGTGTCGGCGGTATGGGTGAGGTTTTCCTGGCCGAGCGGGCGGATGCCGAGTTCGAGCAGCAAGTGGCCATTAAAGTGGTCTACGGGGGCACGCGCGGCGTTCGGTCGCGCCTCAAGATCGAACGCCAAATCCTGGCGCAACTCGATCATCCCAATATCGCGCATTTGTTGGACGGCGGTTCCCTACCGGACGGAACGGCCTACATCGTGATGGAATATGTGGATGGTATTCCCATTGACGCTTACTGCGATTCGAATCGTCTCGACATCGAGGCGCGCCTTCGGTTGTTTCAGACGGTTTGCGCCGCGGTGCATTGCGCCCACCAGAATCTCATCGTTCATCGCGATCTGAAGCCGTCGAATATTTTGGTGACAGCGGGCGGGGCGCCCAAATTGCTGGATTTCGGCATCGCCAAGCTATTGGACGAACGGCAGGCGGGCCACCATACGCTGGCTGTCACGCACGCCGACATTCGCATCATGACCCCCGATCATGCCAGCCCCGAACAGGTCCGCGGACAGGCAATCACCACCTCGAGCGACGTCTATGTCCTGGGTGTTCTGTTGTACAAATTGTTGGCCGGAACCAGCCCGTTCGTGATTCCGTCAATGCGGCTCAGCGACATCGAGCGGGCGATTTGCGAGAAGGATCCGACGCTCCCCAGCTATTCGATCGGCAAGAGCGATGCGGCGGAAACGCGCGCCATTGCGGACGCGCGCGCCACCAGCGCCAAGCGCCTGCGGCGAATCCTCCGCGGAGACTTGGATAACATCGTGTTGATGGCCATGCGCAAGGAGCCGGAACGCCGTTATGGCTCCTCGCAGCAGATGGCCGGGGATATCCAGCGCTACTTGGATGGCAAACCTGTCATCGCGCATCGCGACACCATCTCGTATCGCAGTGGGAAGTTCGTGCGGCGCCATTGGCTGCCGGTGACTGCGGTCGCCGGCGCGGTCTTCATGATTTTGGCCTTCGCGACGACGACCTACGTGCAGTCCTTACGCATCGCAGCGGAGCGCGACCGCGTCGCCGAACAACGCGAGCATGCGGATCGCGAGCGCGCTCGGGCCGAAGAAGTGTCTAGCTTCCTCGTGAATCTCTTTAAGCTATCGGATCCCGGGGAGAATCGCGGCAACCGAGTCACGGCCCGTGAACTGTTGGATTCGGGTGCGAAACGATTGCAAGCCGAACTCAAGGATCAACCCGAAACCAAAGCGGCATTGCTCGCTACAGTGGGCGCCGTTTACGACAGCCTGGGACAGTACCAGGACGCGATGCCGATACTCAACGAGTCCTTGCAGCTGCAGGCGCGGTCCGACGATAAGTCCCGTATCAATACCATGTTGGAACTCGGTCAAGCCCGCGTTGGCGCGGGCGACCTCGGCGGAGCGGAGCAGTCTCTACAACAGGCCCTCAAGCTTTCGCAGAGCAACTCCGGACCCAACAGCTTGGAATCGGGCCGCGCGCTGTGGGCACTTGGAACGCTCAGGCTGCAACAGGGTCGGAATGGCGACGCCAAGGATTTGTACATCCGCAGCCTCAGTATCATGGAAACGGGCGGCGCTCAGCAAACGGATATTTCCGGCGTGCTCGATGACTTGGCGGATGCCTACACGCGCGAGAATCAGTGGGCGCTGGCGAAGCAAACTTATGAGCGGTCGCTTCAGATCGACCGACGCGCGCTTGGCGAGGATCATCCTCGGGTAGCCAGGCTTCTCAACAATTTGGCAGTCGTCGCGCAAAACATGGGAGATCTACCGCAATCCGAGCGCCTTTATAATGAGGCCCTGCGTCGGCACGAGCTCACCTTCGGAGAACGGCATCCCGAAACCGCCGGAATCATGGGAAATCTCGGTTTGCTGTTGCAGCGTGAAGGACGATTGGCGGAAGCAGAACCGCTGTTGCGCAATGCGCTCGACCTCAACCTGTCCATTTATGGTCCCGCCAACTACAACGTGGGTTATTCCCGCGTCAGCTTGGCGATGCTGCTGCACGATCAAGGAAAATTCGCGCCGGCGGAGACTGAGTTCCGGCAGGCGCTCGCCATTTACGACCAATCGCTGCCCGCCGATCATCAATATCGTGCCTCGGCTCTCATGCATTTCGCGCGACTGCTGGTGGATCGCGGCAAGCTCGACGAAGCCTTAAAATTGAGCCAGGAGTCGATCAACATTTGGACGGCTACTTCGCCCGCCTTAAGCCCAACGACCGCGCAAGCGCACACCATTCATGCCTATGCGCTCTCGCATCTCGGCAGAACTCACGAGGCCGCCGACGAACTCGAGGCGGCGTTGCCGATATTGACCAAGTCACGCGGCGTCGACGATCCGGGGGTGCGCCGCGCTCAAGCGTGGCTGAAAGCGGTGCGTCCGGTGCCCGTGCAGACCGCAAGCGCCGCACGCTAGCCATTGCCCCTATCGGCCGCCCTTGGGTCAGCCGCCGAGAAAAATCTTGTAGCCCGGATTGTCGGTCTCTTCCGTATAGGAGTAATGCAGTTCGTTGAGGTGCAGAAGAAAGTCGGTGCGGGTTTCGACAGGCACCTGAATGCCGGCGAGAACGCGGCCGTAGTCCGAGCCATGATTACGGTAGTGGAACAGGCTGATGTTCCACCCGGTACCGATAGCCTGCAGGAACTTGAGCAGCGCTCCGGGGCGCTCCGGGAATTCGAATCGATATAACCGCTCGTCGGCGAGCCCGCGCGCGTGGCCCCCCACCATGTGGCGCACGTGCAATTTCGCCACTTCATTGTCGGTCATGTCGCGCACCACGTAGCCGGCCGCGGCGAGGCTCTGCAGCAACTCGGCGCGCTCCGCTTTGCCCTGGGTGAGCGCGACACCGACGAAGATTTGCGCTGCCTGCAAGTCGCCGTAACGATAGCTAAATTCAG
>CAYRAC010000155.1:0-7891 GCA_964422045.1 uncultured Steroidobacteraceae bacterium | reverse complement strand
TCGACCGGTTGCTGAAGGGGGTGAGCAAAACCCAGGTGCACGAAGTCGAGAAGACGCTGAAACGGATGCTCGCGAACAGTTGATTTTTTTTGGTTTAATGGTTGCCCAGGCATTTGTTGTTCAGGCAGCTGCCGGGAGGGACTTCGAGTCCCGCTGAGGAGAGGTGCAATGTTGGATTTCATCGAATCGAACGCCGGCAGAATTGCCGCCGGGCTGCAAACGATCGGCGGCAGTTTCGATCCCGAGGTATTGGCTCTGCCGGGCGGCAGCATCATCGCCGTAGTCCTGTGGCTGCATGCAGGCGCCGTGCACACCTGGAAGCGCAGCTCATGCGGCTCCTGATGGCAGGCGCGTTCCTGGTCGCGCTTGGCATGCTCGTGCTGATCGGATTTTTGCGTTTGCTGCGCGAACTCGTGGCCAAGGACTTTTTCGCCGAGCCCTCGATCCACAAGGAGGCGGCCGATCAGGGCGGCTCGAACGTCGACATCTAGAGCTTGACTTGAAACCCACCGACGGCGACCCTATGTAGGGAGTTACCGATTAGTAACATTTGTCAGTTAGCGATCGCAGTCACGGCTGACAACGGTGGGCGGGCATGAGTAGCGACAAATCGCGAGTGCGCGACCGTATCTTCCAAACGGCTTGCGAGCTTTTTTACCGACACGGCATCCACGGCGTCGGAGTCGATGCCATCGCCGCCGAAGCGGGCTCCAACAAGATGAGCTTCTATCGCAGCTTCGCCTCCAAAGATGCGCTGGTCGCCGAGTATTTGCGCCAGCAAGAACGCGGCTATTGGGCTTGGTGGGAAGCCACGGTGGCGCGATTTCCGGATGATCCGCGCCGCCAGGTCGAAGCACTCTTCGAATCACAGCTCGAGATGGCGATGGCGAACAACTGCCGCGGCTGCGCGCTCGGTAACGCCGCCGCGGAAATCTCCGATGAGGAAGATGCCTTGAGCGCCATGGTGCTCGCCTACAAAGAGCAAGTGCGCTCGCGGCTACATGCCATGGCGCACGCCATGGGCGCGCATGACGCCGATAACCTCGGAGATGCATTGATGCTGCTGCTGGACGGGGGGTATTTCACCCGGCTGGTCTTTCCGCGCGGTAGCGGCCCGATCGCGGCTGCGCTGCCTGCGGTGCGCGCACTCATCGAGGCCCACCTGCCGCCCGAGCGTCGACCAACGCCCGCGTAATTTGCGGCGGCGAGCAGCGTGGCCGCCCGCTAAGCCGTGGCAAACTCGGTGCGGCGTTCTGCGACCCATCGCCAGAGTGAGGCGAGCGGCGCGATCAACCCGGCGCCGAGCGCCGTCAGTTCATATTCCACTCGCGGCGGCACCTGGGGATACAACGTGCGGCTGATCAGTCCGTCTCGTTCGAGCGTGCGCAAGGTCTGAGTCAGCACCTTTTGACTGATGCCCGAGACGCGCTCGAGGACCCTCGAGAAGCGCAACGGGCCGCCCGCTTCGGCCAAGGCGCGCATCACCGCGAGCGACCATTTGCCGGTGATCCTCTCGAGCAGCGCACGCGCCATTTGATCCTGGGTGGAAGTCAACAAGGTGCAGAAATCGAATGACTCGGCGGCAGATGTGGTTACCATTTGGTATGTATAGCGCAGATTGCCGCTTACTTTCAAATTGAAAGTAGGCGCGCTTCGCCGCCGATGCGCATTAGCTAATTAACAGATCTTAATAATGCGACCATAGGCGCTTAATTGCCGCGCGCCCAGGGTAGCGACCATGAGATGGCATGCCCTGGGTGCGGCGCTTTGTGTCTGCGGTGTCGCGTGGCTCGGCGCTTGCAGCGTCGGACCTACCTATCAACGACCGAATATTCCCCCGCCGGCGCAATGGCACGAATCCGCCGCGGCCGATGCCGGCCGCCCTGACGCGGCGGCCGGGGTTTGGCCTGCCGCAGACTGGTGGCATGGGTTCGGCTCGGCGCGTCTCGACGCATTGATCGACGAAGCCGAGCGCAGCAACGACGACCTCGCCGCAGCCATCGCACGCGTTCAGGAAGCCGACGCGCAGCTGCGTATTGCCGGCGCGCCGCTGCTGCCGTCGCTCGATTTGGGCGCCACCGCGACGCGCGAGCGCGCGCAGGTCACGGGCATCGGCCCGCGAGTTTTCAACGATTTCAATCCGCAGCTTAACGCCAGCTACGAGCTCGATTTCTGGGGCAAGAATCGAGCGCTGCGCGACGCCGCGCGGGCCGCCGCGGTCGCCAGCCGTTACGATCAGCAAACGATCGCGCTCACCGTGATCTCGAGCGTCGCGACCACCTATTTTCAAGCGCTCGAGTTGCGCGATCGCATCCGGGTGGCGCAGCAAAACCTCGACAACGGCCGCAAGATTCTCAAGGGATTCCAGCTGGAACAAACGGCCGGTACCGCGACCGGACTCGACGTCGCGCAGCAGGAGACCGCCGTGGCCCTGTTGAGCGCCGCCCTGCCGCCGCTGCAGCAGCAATTGCGCCAGACGGTGTATGCACTCGCCGTGCTCATCGGCAAGACCCCCGAGTCGGTGGACGTCGACACCGGGACCCTGCAGGAGCTGTCGGCTCCGGTGATCGTCGAAGGCCTGCCCTCGCAACTCCTGGCGCGCCGGCCGGATGTGGCCGAAGCGGAACAGCAACTGATTGCCGCCAACGCGGACATCACCGTTGCCAGGGCCGCCTTGTTCCCCTCCATCGAACTGACCGCGGGCGGCGGTTACGAGAGCTCGGCGCTCGCGGCCCTCATCAGTCCGCCGAACCGCATTTACGCGCTCACCGCAGGTCTTACCCAGCCAATCTTTCATGGCGGCGCGCTGCGCGGCCAGGTGGCGTACTCAAATGCCCGCTATACCGAACTGCTTAGGACGTATCACAAGACGGTGCTCTCGGCATTCAGCAATGTCGAGGGCGCACTGGTCGCGACTCAACAGACCGCCGAGCAGCAGACGCGCCAGCAAGATGCGGTCACGGTTGCGCGCCGCGCCTACGATTTCGCACTGCAGCAGATGTCCGCCGGCACCGTGAATATTCTGACCGTTCTGAATACGGAAAACGCGCTGTTCAGCGCACAAGATCAGTTGTTGCAGGTCAATTATTCGCACCTGCAGGCGTTGGTGGACTTGTTCACCGCGCTTGGCGGCGGTTGGCATGAAGGGTGACGTACAGATGAACGATGTTTCGACAATTCGCCGTTATCGCTACGGATGGCTCGGCGTGCTGGCGCTCGCTGTGGTGGCGTTGCTTGCATGGCGCGTCGTGGTTTACCGCCGCGCGCAGGCGGCTGCACACGCGCCGCCCCCGGCGATAGCCGTCGACACCGCGGTGGTCGCACATTCCGAGGTCCCCATTTATCTCTCCGGTCTCGGCACGGTGCAGGCGTTCTACACGGTCACGGTCACGGCGCGCGTCGACGGTGAACTGCAAAAGATCGCCTTCACCGAAGGTCAGACCGTGCATAAGGGCGACCTGTTGGCGCAAATCGATCCGCGCCCCAATCAGGCGGCGTTTGACCAGGCACTCGCCACCAAGGCCAAGGATGCCGCCCAGCTCGTCAACGCGAAGCGCGATCTCGAGCGCTACACGATCCTGCAGCCGCAGGACTTGGCGAGCAAGCAGACCGTCGACACCGCGCGTGCCATGGTCGATCAACTCGATGCGCAGCTGCAAGTCGATCAGGCGCTCATCGACAACGCACGCACGCAGCTCGAGTACACGCGCATCACTTCCCCGATCGACGGACGCACGGGGATACGCCTGGTCGACCCCGGCAACATCGTGCATGCCGCCGCCACCACCGGCATCGTCGTGGTGACTCAGGTGCAGCCGATTTCCGTGATCTTCACGCTGCCCGAAGAAGATCTCGCGACCGTCAATACTGCGCTCGCCGCCGGACCCGTCAGCGTCACCACCGTCGCACGCGGCGGCGGCACCGAACTCGATCAAGGCACCCTCACGCTGGTCGACAACGAAATCGATCAGCCGACCGGCACCGCGAAGCTCAAGGCGACGTTCGCGAATGCCCACAACACGCTCTGGCCCGGCCAGTTCGTCAATGCCCGCGTGTTGGTGCGCACGCTGCACGATGCGCTCACTATGCCGTCGGCGGCGGTACAACTCGGGCCCAACGGTCCTTTCACCTACGTGGTGAAGCCGGATTCGACCGTGGAGGTGCGGCAAATCAAGGTCGGCGACGACAGCGGCGGCTTGACCGTGGTGAACGCCGGACTCGCATTGAACGAGCACGTGGTCACCAGCAACCAGTATCGCCTGCAGGCGGGCGTGCATGTGCGCGCGGCAACCGCCGAAGCGGCCACTCGCAGCCCGCAAGCCGCGAACGCATCATGAGTATTTCCGAGCCATTCGTCCGGCGCCCGATCGCGACCTCGCTGTTGATGGGCGGCATTTTCCTCGTCGGACTGGTGGTCTACCCGCTGCTGCCGGTCGCCCCGCTGCCGCAGGTCGACTTCCCGACCATCCTCGTGACGGCGCAATTGCCGGGCGGCAGTCCGGAGACGATGGCGGCTTCGGTGGCGACCCCGCTGGAATATCAATTTGCGGAAATCTCCGGCCTCGCGCAAATGACCTCGACGAATGTCTACGGCACCACGCAGATTACGTTGCAATTCGATCTGAATCGCAACATCGACGCCGCCGCGCAAGACGTGCAAACCGGCATCGACGCCGCCGGCGGCCAGTTGCCGAAGAATCTGCCCACGCCGCCCACTTACAAGAAGGTCAATCCGGCAGACTCGCCCATCCTCATCCTCGCCGTGCACTCCGACGTGCTGCCCGTCACCACCGTCGATGACTACACCGAGAACATTCTTGCGCAGCAGATCTCCCAGATCCCGGGCGTCGCGCAGGTGTCGATAGGCGGACAGCAGAAGCCCGCGGTACGCGTGCAAATCGATCCCACCCGCCTCGCCGCGCTCGGCTTGCAAATGGAGGATGTGGCCGGCGTGATCACGGCCGCGACGGTCGATGCGCCCAAAGGATCGATCAACGGCCCGAAGCGCAGCATGGCGATCTACGATAACGATCAATTGTTGAAAGCTGCTCCCTGGAACGACGTGGTGGTGGCCTACAAGAACGGCGCCGCGGTGCGCATCCGCGACATCGGCGTTGCGGTCGACGGCCCGGAAAATACCCTGCTCACAGCCTGGCAAAACGGCCACAACGGCATTCTGCTGTTGATCTACAAACAGCCGGGCGCCAATGTCATCGATGCCGAGCAGCGCGTCGAAGCGCTGCTGCCGCATGCACTTGCCTCGGTGCCGCCGTCGATCAAGGTGGACACGGTGGCCAATCGCACCACCACCATCAAAGCCGCGGTGCGCGATGTGGAATTCACCCTGGCGCTCACCATCGCCTTGGTGGTGCTGGTGATTTTCCTGTTCCTACGCAACGCCTGGGCAACCATCATCCCCGGCGTCACGGTGCCGCTGGCGCTGCTCGGCACTGCGGCAGTGATGTACGTGCTCAATTACAGTCTCGACAATCTTTCCTTGATGGCCTTGACCATCGCGGTCGGCTTCGTGGTCGACGATGCCATCGTCATGCTCGAGAACGTCTATCGGCACCTCGAAGCGGGTCTGTCGCCGCTCGAGGCCACGCTCAAGGGCGCGGGCGAGATCGGCTTCACCATCATGTCGATCAGCGTCTCCTTGGTCGCCGTGTTCATTCCCTTGCTGCTGATGGGCGGCATCATCGGCCGGCTGTTCCGCGAGTTCGCCATCACCATGACGATGACCATCGTCATCTCGGCATTCGTGGCGCTGACGTTGTCGCCGACCATGTGTGCCCTGTTCCTGCGCGACGAGAAACACGCCAAGCACGGCAAGGCCTACATGGCGATCGAGAGGGCCTTCGATCGACTGCTCGCCGGCTATACGCGCGGTCTGGATTTCTGCCTCGACCACAAGCGCGCCACCTTGACGGTTTTCCTGATCACGGTCGCGGCGACGGTGCTGCTGTACATCGAGATCCCCAAAGGGTTCTTCCCGCAGCAAGACACCGGCATCATTTCCGGACTCTCGGACGGCCCGCAGGATATTTCATTCGACGAAATGGTGCGCCGGCAGCACGCCCTGATGGATGTGGTCGCGAAGGATCCGGACGTCGAAAGTTACGGCACCGGTCTTGGCGGAAACCGGCCTCTCAACAACGGCTTTGTCGTGATCGGATTGAAGCCTCGCGATCAACGCGACTCGAACGCCGACCAGATCATCACACGGCTGCGCCGCCAGCTGACCCAGGTCCCGGGGGCGACGCTGTTCTTGCAGGCTGCGCAGGACTTGAATGTGGGCGGCCGCACCAGTCGCACGCAGTATCAATACACGCTTCAGGACTCGGACATCAACGAACTCAACGACTGGGCGCCGCGGCTGCTCGCGGTGCTGCAGAAGCTGCCGATGCTGCGTGATGTGGCCTCCGATCAACAAACCAGCAGCGGCATGTTGTCCCTGACCATCGACCGCGATCAGGCAGCGCGCTTCGGTATTCAACCGGCCGCCATCGATCAGGCGCTGTACGATGCCTACGGCCAACGCCAGGCGGCGCAATTCTTTACGCAGGCCAATAGCTATCACGTCATTTTGGAGATCACACCGTCGCTGCAGACCGATCCGTCCTCGCTCGACAAGCTGTATTTGAAATCAGCGCTCACGGGCCAGATGGTGCCGCTGTCGGCGATGACCAAGTACGATACCCAGCACGTCACCTACCTATCCATCAATCATCAGGGACAGTTTCCGGCGGTGACCCTGTCGTTCAATCTGGCGCCGGGCGCCGCTCTCGGCGACGCCGTGACCGCCATCAATCGCGCATCGGCGACCATGCATCTGCCGGCCACCATCACCGGCAACTTCCAAGGCACCGCGCAAGCCTTTCAGAGCTCGTTGAAGAGCCAGCCGTACTTGATCCTGGCCGCGCTGGTGGCCGTTTACATCATTCTCGGCATGCTGTACGAAAGTTACATTCATCCGCTGACGATTCTCTCGACGCTGCCCTCGGCGGGCGTCGGCGCGCTGCTCGTGCTGTTGATTTTTCATATCGATTTGAGCGTCATGGCGCTGATCGGAATCATTTTGCTGATCGGTATCGTGAAGAAAAACGGCATCATGATGGTGGACTTCGCCATTCAAGCCGAGCGCGAGCAGCACCTCTCGCCGCACGATTCGATCCGGCAGGCATGTCTGCTGCGCTTTCGCCCGATCATGATGACGACGATGGCTGCGTTGCTCGGCGCGCTGCCGCTGGCACTCGGACACGGCACGGGCTCGGAGCTGCGCCAGCCGCTCGGCTACACGATGGTCGGGGGATTGGTGTTGAGCCAGGCACTCACGCTGTTCACCACGCCCGTCATCTATCTTTACTTGGACGAACTCAGCCTGCGGTTCAGGCGCCGCCGGCCCGAGCAGCGGCCCGAGCCCGTGGTGCCGCCGCTCGAAGGCGCGACGTGAAGATTTTGCTGGTCGAGGACAACGAGCGGGTCAGCCAGTTCGTCATCAAGGGTCTGCAGGAAGCCGGACACACCACGGATCACGCGGGCAACGGCCGCGACGGCATGTTCCTCGCCGCCAGCGAACCGTACGATGTGATCATCATGGACCGAATGCTGCCGGGCGAGATCGACGGCCTCGCCATCGTCGAAGTTCTGCGCAAAGCCGGCAAGCGTACGCCGATCCTGATATTGAGCGCGCTCTCGGAGGTCGATGACCGCATCCGCGGACTGCGCAGCGGCGGCGATGATTACCTGACCAAGCCGTTCGCTTTCGGCGAGCTTCTGGCGCGTCTCGACGCTTTGCATCGCCGCGCTCAAGCCGTCAACACCGAGATCCCGCTCACCGTCGGCGACTTGCATATGGACCCGCTGACGCGCAAGGTAACTCGCGGCAACC
>CAYRAC010000154.1:0-7920 GCA_964422045.1 uncultured Steroidobacteraceae bacterium | reverse complement strand
CGGAATCCCAGAAATTCAGCTTGAACGGCAATTTCGTGCACAGCAATTTCATGGGAAGCGGCGATCGCATCGCGTTGGAGATCAACGCCGGCAAATACAGCAAGAGCTATGTGTTTGCGCATACCGACCCGTACACGACCATCGACGGCGTGGCGCGCACCACGTCGTTGACGTACCGCGACGTCACGCAGTTCGTGTCCGCATCCTCGGCATTTTCGACCAAGCAGATCACGGGCGCGATGCAATGGTCGTACCCCATCACCGAGTATCAATACCTGCAGGCGGGCCTGTCCGCGAACAAGAACACATTGGTGGTTTCACAGGGGTACAGCGCGCAACAGGCCGTGGATTGGGTCAAGAGCAACGGCAATACATTCCAGCGCGATCTGACGGACACCAATGGCGATGGCGTGGTCAATTCATTGGATTCGCCGTACACGGTTTACGGCAGCGAGTTCTATACCTATGAACTCACGGCAGGGTGGAATTACGATGGCCGCAATCGGGCGCTGTTCGCGGACCGAGGCATGCATCTGAGCATATCCGGACGCTATGCGATCCCGCCATCGGATGTGCGCTACTACGCCACGAACTTCCAATATCTGCAGTACGTTCCGATCTGGAACAAGTGGCTGCTGTCGTTCAACGCGCAGGTCGACTACGCCTCGGCGCTCGGACGTACCACGGCGCTGCCGCCCTACCTCAACTATTTTGCCGGGGGTCCGGACAGCGTGCGCGGCTACCGCGAGAGCCGCCTGGGGCCGCGCGACAATATCGGTGAGGGCAATCCTTACGGCGGGAACTTTCGCATCGTCAACCGCCTGGAGTTGATCTTCCCGGTGCCCGAAAAGTGGAAGAGCGCGGCCCGGGTCAGCTGGTTTTTCGATATGGGCAACGTGTTTCAGACTGGCAGTCAGGTCAAATTCCTGGGGGTCGACGACATAACGCCGGTCAACTACCACTTCAATTATGATAATCTGAAACGATCGACCGGGATCGCGGTGCAGTGGCTTGCCCCCTTGGGACTGTTCCGCTTTTCATACGGCGTCCCTTTGAATGCGTACGTTGGCGACACTGTAAGATTCGGCGACGAAACAGAACGTTTTCAATTTTCTATCGGTCAGGCATTTTGACCGCAATTACTTGAGGTCCTAAAGATCAACATGTCGACTTTCAATCGCAGCATTTCGCTCCTGGGCTTGTGCCTGTGCGGGCTCGTGGTGTCCGGCCAAGCCAGCGCGGAAGTCAAAATGGGCGTGGTGAATTTCCAAAAGCTTCTGGAGGAGGCGCCGCAAACCAAGACCGCGATGCAAGCTTTGGAGAACGAGTTTGCACCGCGACGCCGTGAACTGTTGACCATGCAGAACGATCTGAAGGCGAAGGACGAGAAGCTGCAGAAGGAAGGCGCCGTGATGTCCGAGGCAGATCGCGCCAAGGCGGAGAAGACGCTGCGCGACCAGCAGCGTGAGTTCTCACGCAAGGCCGGTGAATTCCAGGACGATGCCTCGACGCGGCGCAACGAGGAGATCGGCAAAGTGCAGCGCTACCTGGTGTCGGAGATCCAAACCTATGCCAATGCGCAGGGTTTCGATCTGGTGCTCGGCGACGGGGTGTTCTTCGCCAAAGGGCCGCTCGACATAACGGCCAATGTGTTGGCGGTGCTCGCGACCAAACCGACCAGCCTGCCCGCGGCGCCGTCTGCACCACAGAACAAGACTCCGGCGACAACGATTCCCCCGGCCAAGACTCCCGGCGGCAAATAGCGTACCAGCCGCCGGCACTACAGGCGGTGCAGAGGTGCAGGGAGAATTCAATCTCGGAGAATTAGCGGTTCGCTTCGGCCTCGCGTTGCGCGGCGAACCGGACCTTCGAGTCTGGCGCGTCGCCACGCTGTCACACGCCGAGCCGGGCTCAGTGAGCTTTTTGGCGAACCCGCGCTACCGCAAACAGATGGAAGCAACGCGCGCCACCGCTGTCTTGGTGGGGCCGGAGAATGCCGCGAGTTGCCCGGTGGCGGCGCTGATCGATCCCAATCCGTACTTGGCATATGCACGGATCGCCGAGCTTCTGCACCCGCAATCGGTGCCGGCGGCGGGTATCCATGCAAGCGCGATCGTGGCGCGGAGCGCGCGCATCGCGAAATCGGCATGTGTCGGACCGCTGGCCGTCATCGAGGAGGATGCGGACATCGGCGAGCGGGTGTTCGTCGGCCCCGGTTGCATCGTGCAGCGCGGCGCGTCGATCGGCGCCGACTCGCGCCTGCTGTCGCGAGTCAGCGTGTATGCGGCAGTCCGGATCGGCCAACGCTGTATCCTGCACGCTGGCGCCGTGGTAGGCGCGGACGGCTTTGGCTTTGCGCCCGATGCAGGTACCTGGGTAAAGGTGCCGCAGGTGGGCAGCGTGCGAATCGGCGACGATGTGGAGATCGGTGCGAATACCACGATCGATCGCGGAGCTATCGACGATACGGTGGTGGAGGACGGGGTGAAGCTGGACAATCAGATCCAGGTGGGTCACAACGTGATCATAGGCGCACACTCCGCGGTCGCCGGATGCGTCGGCATTTCGGGCAGCACGAGCATCGGCCGGCGTTGCATGATCGGCGGCGGCGTCGGTATCGCAGGACACTTGACGATCGCCGATGATGTGGTGGTAACGGGTTGCAGCTTGGTGAGCGCATCGATCAAGCACGCCGGCAGCTACTCGAGCGGAATGCCGGCCGTGGAGACGAGGCTGTGGCGGCGGATGGTGGCGCATTTACGACGCTTGGACGGAAAGGAGCGATGATGGAGGAATCCGGGAAGATGGATATCGAAGCGATCATGCGGCAGCTGCCGCATCGATATCCCTTCTTGCTGGTGGATCGCGTTCTGGAGTGTGTCTCCGGCCATCACGTACGTGCCCTCAAGAACGTGACGTTCAACGAGCCGTTCTTTCCCGGACACTTCCCGCACCGGCCGGTCATGCCGGGCGTGATGATTATCGAAGCGCTGGCGCAGGCGGCCGGAATCCTCGCCTTCAAAACCGTGGGAATCGTGCCGGACGCCGAGACGCGTTTTTACTTCGTAGCCATCGACAACGCGCGATTTCGCAAGCCGGTCGAGCCGGGCGATCAATTGGTGCTCAATGTGACGCTGAAACGCGCCTTCAAGGGTATTTGGAAATTTCACTGTTCGGCCGAGGTCGACGCGGTCGAAGTGGCCTCGGCGGAAATCATGGTGGCCCCCGAGACCAAGGGGAACAAACCGAAAGGAGATCCGGGATGATCGACCCGCGCGCGGCGGTGTCGCCGCAAGCGCACATAGCGGCGGACGTGCAAATCGGACCGTTCACGGTCATCGGCGCTGATGTCGTGATCGGCGCCGGCACCTGGATCGGTCCGCATGTGGTGATCAACGGTCCAACGCGCATCGGCACCAACAACAAGATATTCCAATTCGCGTCCTTGGGAGATGCGCCGCAAGATAAGAAATACAATGGCGAACCGACCCGGCTCGAAATCGGCGATCGCAATGTGTTTCGCGAATCAGTCACGGTGAATCGCGGCACCACCCACGACAAGGGCGTGACGTGTATCGGCAACGACAATCTTTTGATGGCGTATTCGCATGTCGCGCACGATTGCACCTTGGGCGATCAGATCGTGATGGCCAACTGCGCAACACTGGGCGGGCACGTGGAGATTGGCGATTGGGTGATCATGGGCGGCTTATCAGCGGTGCATCAACATACCAAGATCGGCGCACATTGTTTCTTAGCGCACAATGCGGCAGTGACTCGCGACGTCCCACCCTACGTCATGGCGGTCGGCCGTCCGGCCGTGCCGCATAGCGTCAATTCTGAGGGCCTGAAGCGCCGCGGCTTCAGCGCGGAACAAATTTTGAATATACGGCGCGCCTACCGCCTGCTGTACCGCTCGGGACTCAAACTCAAGACGGCGCTGCAGGAACTCGAGAAGATGGCGGCCGTCCACCCGGAGGTGCGGCCCTTTGTCGAGTTCATTGTGCGCAGCGAGCGCAGCATCGTACGATAAATGACCGGGACCGCGGCGGCGTCGGCGTCTCATCCTCTGCGCGTGGGTTTGGTTGCGGGCGAAGCGTCGGGCGACACGCTCGGCGCCGATCTGATCGTTGCCCTGCGCCGGCTGATTCCCGGCAGCGAATTTTTCGGAATCGCCGGGCCGAAGATGCAGGCTGCCGGATGCCAGACCTGGGAACCCGCCGAATCGCTCGCCGTGATGGGGTTGTTCGAAATCGTGCGCGATCTGCCGCGTTTGGTGCGTCTGCAGGCGCGCATTCGCGGCAGATTCTTGAGCGTCAGGCCGGACGTGTTCGTCGGCATCGACGCGCCGGAATTCAATCTGCGGCTGGCGCGCGACTTGCGCGCCGCCGGTATTCCCACGGTGCAATACGTCAGCCCCCAGGTGTGGGCCTGGCGGCAGGGCCGGGCGCGCAGCATCCATGAATCCGTGGATCTGGTGCTATGTCTGCTGCCGTTCGAGAAGCGCTTCTACGACGAACACGGCATGCGCGCCGAGTTTGTCGGTCATCCGCTCGCCGATGCCATCCC
Organism: uncultured Steroidobacteraceae bacterium; assembly: GCA_964422045.1. Taxonomy (GTDB): domain Bacteria; phylum Pseudomonadota; class Gammaproteobacteria; order Steroidobacterales; family Steroidobacteraceae; genus Bog-1198. The sequence continues at coordinate 3,351 of CAYRAC010000154.1, read as the reverse complement.
GTTGATACCCGACCGGCGCGCCGCGCGCATTGCTCTCGAGCTGGAACTCGACGCGCAGGTAGTCGCGCTCTTGCCCGGCAGCCGGCGCGGCGAAGTCCAACGATTGGCAGCGGATTTTGCCGCGACTGCGCGCTGGCTGGCGGCACAACGGCCGCAACTCAGATTCATTGCGCCCATGGCGAGCACCGTGACGCGCGACAGTTTCGCGCAGGCGCTCGCGCAGCACGCGCCCGGCCTCGCAGTCAAGCTCATCGACGGTCAAGCGCAAACTGCGCTCATCGCCGCCGACGTGGGTTTGATAGCATCCGGAACGGCGACGCTCGAGGCGGCGCTGTGCAAACGTCCCATGGTCGTGGTTTATCGCTTGGGGACGATGAGCGCCTGGGTGCTGCGGCGCCTGAATCTGGTGAAATCCAGGTTTTTCGCACAACCAAATCTACTTGCAGATCGGCGCGTCGTCGGCGAGTATTTTCAAGAGGAAATTGTCCCCGAGTCGATCGGAGCAGAGCTCTTGATGTGGCTAGACGATGCCGAACGGCGCAGTGCCTTGGAGCGGGAGTTCTCGAGAATTCACGCCGACTTGCGCCGCGATGCGGGAGCGCGCGCGGCGCGGGCGATCGAAGCATTGGTGAATTCGCGCCGGCAGGCTGCGGCAGAGCCTCAGTGAGACGCCGCGTAGCCGGTATCGATGAGGCGGGCCGCGGACCGCTGGCGGGTCCGGTGGTCGCGGCAGCGGTGATTCTGCGCCCGGGGCGTCCCATCGCCGGCGTCGCCGACTCGAAGGTATTGAGCGCAGAAGAAAGGTTTCGTTTGAGTGCGCTCATCCGCCGCGAAGCGCTGTGCTTCGGCATCGGTTGGGCTGATCGGGCCGAAATCGATGCACTCAACATCTTGCAGGCCACGTTTCTCGCGATGCGGCGCGCGTTGCTGGCAATGACCGTGACGCCCGATCATGTGCTGGTGGATGGCAATCGATTGCCGCAGCTGGGTGGCTTGGGCAAGACCTTGACCGCCCGTGCGATAGTGGGCGGCGATGCGACGGTCCCCGCCATCAGCGCCGCCTCCATCCTCGCCAAGACAGCTCGGGATATCTATATGAATCAGATGGATATGCTTTATCCCGCATATTCCTTCGCAAGTCACAAGGGATACTGCACGCAGGACCACCAGCGACTGCTCGACTTGCATGGGCCGTGTCCCTTGCATCGGCGCTCATTTGCCCCGGTCAGGGTCGCGCTCAAGGTGAACGTGTGAGCCAGTTCGTTCATTTGCGATTGCACACCGAGTACTCCCTGGTGGATGGGATCGTGCGAGTGCCGGAGTTGATGGCGGCGGTTTCGGCGGCGGGCATGCCGGCCGTCGCGTTGACCGACCAGAGCAATTTGTTTGCGATGGTGAAGTTCTACAAAGAAGCCTTGGCCGCCGGCATCAAACCTCTGATCGGCGTCGACATGTGGATTCGCGCAACGGGCGAGCGTGCGGCGCCATCGCGGGTGGTGTTTCTCTGCCAAAACCTTCAGGGATACCGGCACCTCACGCAACTCGTGACGCGCTCGTTCCTCGAGGGTCAGCAACGCGGCGCGCCCATGCTCGACCGCGGCTGGCTGGGAAGCGATATTCTCGAGGGATTGATCGTGCTGTCCGGCGGGACCGAAGGGGATATCGGCCAGGCGATCGGCCGCGGCCGCGACGATGAGGCGGCGCGCTGCCTGAATCGCTGGCAAGAATTGTGCGGCGATCGATTCTATATCGAGGTGCAGCGTACCGGCCGAGCGGGCGAAGAGATCTATGCGGATGCGGTGCTCGAACTGGCGCAGGAACACGGCGTGGCGGCGCTCGCGACCAACGATGTGCGCTTCTTGACGCGCGCCGAGTTCGAGGCCCATGAGGCGCGGGTTTGCATCCACGATGGAACCCAGCTTGCCGACGCAAGCCGGGCGCGGCGCTTCTCCGAGGAGCAATACCTCAAGTCTCCCGCCGAGATGCGCGAGCTGTTTAAAGATGTGCCGGAGCTGCTTGATAACACTGTTGAAGTTGCCAAGCGATGCTCGTTGGAAATTCGTCTCGGCAGTTCCATGCTGCCCGCCTATCCCGTACCGTCGGGCAGCAATACCGAGGATTATTTGCGCGATGAGGCGGTGCGCGGCCTCGAGTCGCGCGCAGTTTCAAGACCCGCGTACCAGGCGCGTTTGGATCTCGAGCTGGGTGTGATCTGCTCCATGGGATTCGCCGGATACTTCCTGATCGTCGCCGATTTCATCCGCTGGGCGCGCAGCAACGGCGTGCCCGTCGGTCCCGGCCGCGGCTCCGGCGCAGGATCGCTGGTGGCCTTCGCACTCGGCATCACGGATTTGGACCCGATCGAACACGATCTGCTGTTCGAGCGCTTCCTGAATCCTGAGCGCGTTTCCATGCCGGATTTCGACGTTGATTTCTGCATGGAAGGCCGCGATCGCGTGATCGAGTACGTCGCAAACAAGTACGGCCGCGAACGGGTTTCGCAGATCATCACCTATGGGACCTTGGCGGCGAAGGCGGTGGTACGCGACGTCGGGCGGGTACTCGGCCACAACTACGGCTACGTCGACAGGATCGCGAAGCTGATTCCGTTCGAAATCGGCATAACCCTCGACAAGGCGCTCGAACAAGAAGAGGAACTCAAGCGGCTGTATGACGGCGATGCCGAGATTCACGAGCTGATCGATCTCGCGCGGACACTCGAGGGACTCGCCCGCAACGCCGGCACGCATGCGGGCGGGGTGGTCATCGCACCGTCGGTGCTGACGGATTTCACGCCGCTGTACTGCGAAGAGGGCAGCACCACACCCGTGACCCAATTCGACAAGGACGACGTCGAAGCTGCCGGCCTGGTGAAATTCGATTTCCTGGGACTGCGTACGCTCACGATCATCGATTGGGCGGTGCGCGACATCAATGCGTCGCGCGCCGGCTTGGGCGAGCCGCCGCTCGCGATCGACAAGCTGCCGATGGACGATGCGCTGACTTATCAGCTTCTGAAGAGCTGCAAGACCACGGCGGTGTTCCAACTCGAATCGCGCGGCATGAAGGATCTGATTCGCCGTCTGCAGCCCGACCGGTTCGGCGACATCGTGGCGTTGGTGGCGCTATTTCGGCCCGGGCCGCTGCAATCCGGGATGGTCGAGGATTTCATCGCGCGCAAGCACGACACCAGCGGCGCCACGATTGACTACCTGCATCCGGATTTGAAACCCGTGCTGGCCGCGACCTACGGAGTCATCCTCTACCAGGAACAGGTGATGCAGATCGCGCAGATTCTGGCCGGCTACACCTTGGGCGGCGCCGACCTGCTGCGCCGGGCCATGGGCAAGA
>CAYRAC010000153.1:0-7931 GCA_964422045.1 uncultured Steroidobacteraceae bacterium | reverse complement strand
GCCGCGCACCATCGGTGTGGATTTCCAGTACAAGTTCTAAAGAGCCGTCGCGCCATCGGCGCCGATACGCCGCATATTCGGGGGGCAAGTGCCCCCCGATTTTCGTGAGATGATTGTCGGCGTGCCGGGTTATCAACGGCATGCGCGTGGGCTAAAGAGGGAGATAAGAAATGACCGACAAATCCGCCTCGGGCGTGGACCATGACGCCGCGCAATTAAAAGCATTGGGCTATGTGTCTCATTTCGACCGCACGATGTCCAAGTGGGAGAATTTTTCCTTGGGGTTCACGTATTTGTCGCCCGTGGTGGGCGTGTACACTCTGTTCGCCACGTCGTTTGTGGCCGGCGGGCCTCCGATGTGGTGGACCTACATTCTGGTGGGCTTGGGTCAGCTGATGGTGTGCCTGGTGTTCGGCGAGATCGTTTCGCAGTTTCCGATTTCCGGCGGCTTGTATCCCTGGGCTCGGCGCCTCGTGGGCAAGCGCTGGGCATGGATGGCCGGCTGGGTCTACGCCTGGGCCCTCATGTGCACCATGGCAGGGGTCGCCACCGGCGTGGCTCCTTTCCTCGCGCAGCTGTTCGGCGCGCAAGCCACCCCTGTCGTGAACACCGTCATCGCCCTGGTGCTGATCGGCGTCTCTACGGCACTTAACCTGAGCGGCACCCGCTGGCTCGCGCGCGTCGCCATGTTCGGCTTCATCTGCGAATTGGTCGGCGCCATCGTGGTCGGCGGCTATCTGTTGTTGTTCGCCCGACATCAACCCCTCAAGGTATTGCTCGACACGACCATGGTCCATACGAGTGGCAGCTACTGGCCCGCCTTTCTCGCCTCCTCGCTGGCCGCCATGTTCTGTTATTACGGTTTTGAGGCCTGCGGCGATGTGGCCGAGGAGACGCCGGACGCCAGCCGCATGATTCCAAAAGCCATGCGTCTGACGATTTATATCGGAGGTGCCGCTGCCATCTGGATCTGCCTGGCCTTCGTACTATCCATCCCAAACATCGGTGCGGTGATGTCGGGCGATGACAAAGACCCGATCGTCACGCTGCTGCGAGCGGCCATGGGCGAAGCCGGCTTTCGGGCCGTCATCGTGGTCGTGCTGGTGTCATTCATATCCTGCTTACTGAGCCTGCAGGCGGCGGCCAGCCGGCTGATCTTCGCGTACTCGCGGGATCAGATGATTTTCTGCAGCAAATTCTTGAGCAAGATGTCCCCCGGGCACCACGTCCCCGCGAATGCTCTGATCGTGATGGGAGCGATCCCGGCAGTGATTGCACTGTCCGCGCTATGGCTGCAGGATGCGATCGCCACCATCATCAGCTTTGCGGCCATCGGCATTTATATTTCGTTTCAAATGATCGTGCTGGCTGCGTTGATCGCCCGCTTCAAGGGTTGGCGGCCGGCGGGACCCTTTACGCTCGGTATCTGGGGTTGGCTGGTGAATGGCACGGCCCTCGCCTACGGTGTCAGCGCCATCGTCAATATCCTGTGGCCACGCAGCCCCGACGATCCCTGGTACAGCAATTACGCCATGCTGGTGACCACCATAGGCGTTCTGGTCTTGGGCGGCTTGTACATGGCGATCGCCAAGCCCTACGAGCACGGCCACGCGCCGGCGGGCGATGCCCATGATCTGCGGCACCCCACGCAGCAGCCGGTCGTGGAAATCATTGGTTGACTGGGTTGCGGCCACGCCGGCACAGCGCCGCGCGCCGCGCGGTCTCAAGGATACGGACCCGCGGTGGCATCGTTGCCGCCGTCCACGCTCAGGTTCGTTCCCGTCACATAACTTGCAAGGTCGGATGCCAGGAAGTGCACGCATTGCGCGACTTCCCGGGGATCCGCCAAGCGCCGCATCGGGATTCCGGCCGCCAGCTCCTTGAGATTTTGCGCGGCATTGCCGCCGCGCTTGGCGAGGATGTCATCCACCATGCGCGTATGGATCTCGCCCGGACATACCGAATTGACGCGAACATTGTCGCGCGCGTGATCAAGCGCCATGCAGCGCGTGATCTGAATCACCGCCCCTTTGCTGGCGCAGTACGCCACATGATCGGCTTCGCCATTGAGCCCCCACTCCGAGGCGATATTCACGATTGCTCCCCGGCCGGCGGCCTTCATGTGCTTCACGGCGGCGCGGCTCAGGTAGAACACGGCATTGACGTTTACCGCCATGGTATCGAGCCACTGCGCATCGCTGGTATCGAGCGCATTGGCCGTGTAAAGAATGCCGGCGTTGTTCACCAGGACGTCGAGGCCGCCCAAGCGGCTGACGGTCTCGCCCACCAGCCGTTCGCAGGCTCCCGGCTCGCGCACATCCACCGCGGTGAACTCCGCGCGGCCGCCTGCGGCGCGGATGGCCGCAAGCACGCCGCGGCCGCGCGCTTCATGCCGGCCGGACAGCATTACCCCGGCGCCCGACTCCGCGAACAGCCGTGCGCAGGCCTCGCCGATGCCGGCGGTCGAGCCCGTGACCAGAACGATTTTTCCCGCGAAGCTCATAAAACCTCGTTCGCGACGGCGTGAGCGGTGGACATTATAAACAGGTGAGACCATGCCCCGAGATCCCAAGCACGACGTTCTGTTCGAACCGATCAGCATCGGCCCGAAGAAACTGCGCAATCGATTTTGGCAGACTTCGCACTGTGCCGGCCCCGGCGCCGAGAGACCCGGCGCACAAGCGCACCTGCGCGGCATGAAAGCCGAGGGAGGTTGGGGCGCGGTCTTCACCGAATTCTGCTCCATCCATCCCGAATCGGACGAGTATCCCTATATCTCGGCGCGCATCTGGGACGAGGGCGATGTCGTCAACTTGGGCTACATGTGCGAAGTGGCGCACCGCCATGGAAGCCTCGCCGGCATTCAGCTGTGGTACAGCGGCGGCAATGCGCCGTCGCTCGAATCGCGCGAGTTCGGCCGCGCGCCGAGCCAGTGGCTCTCGCCCATATTCGCGACGCGCTCGGTGTACGGCTGCGAAATGGACGAACTCGACATCCGCACCGTCATCAACATGTACGTGGCGGCGGCCGAGCGCGCCGAACGGGCGGGATTCGATCTGCTCGAGGTCTCGGCGGGCGACGACACCCTGCCGATGCAATTTCTCGAACCCCGCTTCAACCGCCGCACCGACCATTACGGCGGCAGCTTCGCCAACCGCTCGAGGTTTTTCATCGAGCTGCTGCACGCTTTGAAACGCGCGGTGGGCGATCGCTGCGCCATCACCACTCGCTTCGAGGTCGACACCCTGCATGGGCCCGAAGGCGTCGAAGCCCGCGAAGATGGGGTGCGCATGCTCGATGCTCTGCGCCGCGAAGGCGTGGTCGACGCGGTGGCATTGAAAATCGGCGATTATGCCGAGTGGGGCGAAGATGCGGGCGCCTCGCGCTTTCGCAAGTCCGGTTGGATGACGCCGTTCATCAAGCAGGGCAAGGCCATTCTTGGGCCCGGCATTCCGGTGGTCGGCAACGGACGCTTGACCAGCCCCGATGACATGGTCGGCTTGATACGCGCCGGGGTGCTCGACATCATCGGCGCCGCGCGGCCCTCCATCGCCGATCCATTCCTGCCGACCAAGATCTCGGAAGGCCGGGTCGAGGACATCCGCGAGTGCATCGGCTGCAACATCTGCGTGTCCAAGTTCCAGCAGGGCGGCCAAATCATGTGCACGCAGAATGTGACCATCGGCGAGGAATACCGGCGCGGCTGGCATCCGGAGAAATTCACGAAAACCACGCAACCCTGCTCCGTGCTCATCGTCGGCGGCGGCCCTGCGGGCATGGAATGCGCGCGTATTCTCGGGGAGCGCGGCTACGTCGTGCATCTTCGGGAAGCCGACGCCGATCTCGGCGGTCACTGGAAGTCGGTGGCGACATTGCCGCGGTTGAGCGAGTGGGGCCGCGTGATCAGCTACCGGCAGACGCAACTGGCCAAGCTGAAGAAGACCGTCCAAGTCCATCTTGGCGTGGGCCGCATGACGGCCGATGAGGTGATCAACTACGGCGCCGACCGCGTGGTGATCGCCACCGGCGCCGAGTGGTGCGCCGACGGCCGGAGCGCCAATTTCGGGCCGATCCCCGGCGCCGATGCGACCCTGGCGCACGTGTTGACCCCCTTTCAAGTCACCGCAGGCAAACCCGTGCCGGGAAAGCGCGTCCTGATTCTCGATGGCGATGGCCATTTCATGGGCATCACGCTCGCCGAGCACATGGCCAATCAAGGCAAGGAAGTGACCTATGTGTGCGACGCTCCCGATGTCGCCGAGTACGGCGTCTTCACCATGGAGTCCTTCAACAACAAACGCATGCTGTTCGAAAAGGGCGTCAAGCTCTACTGCAGCCACTGGGCCGATTCGATCGAACCCGGCAAGGTCCGCTTGAGTTATCTGTATAAGTACGGTCCCGACCTGACGGCGCCCAGCACCGGGGAGATCCCGCGCAGGAATAATGGCGGCGATTTCGACTTGCCGGTGGATGCCGTCATCCTCGTGACCTCGCGCCAATCGGATGACCGGCTATGGCGCGCGCTGAAGGCTCGCAGCGCCGACTGGGGACGGAACGAGATTCAGGACATGTTCCGCACCGGCGACTGCAAGGCGCCCGCGCAGCTCAATCAGGCGCTGTGGGATGCGCACCGGCTGGCACGAGAGTTCGACAGTCCGCACCCGGCCTATCCGCTGCCCTGGATCCGCGAGCGGCAACTGTGGGGCGGCCCGACCATCCCGAAGCTCGGCGACCCGCGGGCCTGCGTCGAAGCAGGGTAAGATGCAGCCCAATTCACCTAGGGATGACCGATGACTCAACCGAGCACGCCCGCGCCCTCTTCCCCCCACGAGCTGAGCCGCTCGCTCAAGGGCCGCCACCTGACCATGATTTCCATCGGCGGAATCATCGGTGCGGGCCTGTTCGTGAGCAGCAGCACCTCGATCATCGCCGGCGGGCCGGCGAGTTTCATCAGCTATGCCATCACCGGACTGCTGATTCTCCTGGTGATGCGCATGCTGGGAGAGATGGCCACGGCGCTGCCGCAGGTGCGCTCGTTCACCGAATTTGCGCGCGCCGGACTCGGCGAGGGGGCTGGATTCGTGATCGGCTGGCTGTATTGGTACTTCTGGGTGCTGGTGGTGCCGGTCGAGGCCATTGCGGGAGCCAAGATTCTGCAGCACTGGCTGCCGGTTTTCTCCCCGCTGCAGATCGGCGTTGGACTCATGACCATCATGACCTGCGTCAATCTGATGTCGGCGCGTTCGTACGCCGAATTCGAATTCTGGTTTGCCTCGATCAAGGTCGCCGCCATTCTGGTGTTCATCGCCATCGCCGCCTCGTATGCGTTCGGTTGGAACGCCACGCACGCTGCGACGTTCGGCAATCTCGTCAACTACGGCGGCTTCACCCCCAATGGGTGGATTGCCGTGTTGGCCGCCGTCCCGACGGTGTTCTTCGCCATGACGGGCGCGGAAATCACCACCATTGCCGCCGCAGAGTCGGCGCAGCCCGAGCGGGCCGTGGCCAAACTGAGCACCACCGTGATCTTGCGCATCCTGATTTTTTACGTCGTATCGCTGTTCTTGATCGTTTCGGTAACGCCTTGGACGCTGGTGCGCTCCGGGGAATCGCCCTTCACCCTGGCGCTCAATTCCATGCACGTACCGTGGGCGCCGCAGATGATGAGCGTCATCATTCTCACTGCGGTGCTGTCCTGTTTGAATTCTGCGTTCTATGTGAGTTCGCGCGTGCTCTTCATATTGGCCGATCGCGGCGATGCGCCAAAATCTCTGGTGACGTTGAATGCGCGTCGCGTGCCGGTGGTGTCGGTGCTCATCGGCGCGCTCGCCGGATTTTTGGGAATTATCGCCGCCACCAAGGCACCTGAAGTGGTATTCAATTTTTTGGTCAGCTCTTCCGGCGCTCTCATCGTTTTCGTGTACATGACGATTTGCATTGCGCAAATTGCGCTGCGCCGGCGTCGCGAACGCGCGGCACAGCCCGTGCCGCCCGTCAGCATGTGGCTGTTCCCGTACTTGAGTTATGCGGCCATCGCCGCTATGGCGGCGGTCTTGCTGGCGATGGCTTTTACGCCGCGATTGCAGAGGGATTTCTACTTCAGCTGCATCACGCTGGTAGTGGCGATTCTCGCCTATGTGCTCGTACAGCGCGTGCGTCAGCCGCGGATCGCAGCCTCGGCCGCGACCTGGCGTCCGTGAAAATCGATCTTTTCCAGATTGTCAAACGAAAATAACTACACAATCGGATATAAAGGGTCCGCCCCCCAGGTTCTTTATTTTGGCAGGATGAGTTGTGCCTCAAGGAACATCTGCAGGAACAGAGTTCGAGGCTTAAGGTTTGGAGTACTCGCCCCGGCAAGCCAGCCAACTCCCCCGTCGGTGCGATATCCCGGCGGCGTCGGTACCTCAAAAGGCCGACGCCGTTTTTTATTCCCCGCTGAAAACTTCTGACTGCAGTCTCAGCCGCGGTCGTTACACGGCGGTGTGGTGCCGTCGCGGCACAGCGCCGGACCTGCGTCGCGCTGGGTGGCCGCGGGACTATCCTCGTGCGTCACGTTGCCCCCGCTTACGCAGCCGCACGTCAAGTAAGCGGCAATCAGCATTGTCAGCATCGTCTTCACGGTACTCTCCTTCGCATCGCCTTTGCCACGCGCGTAACACAATGGAGCATCATGATCGCCCCGGGTTTCGCGAGGGTATAGGGCCCAAACCCAGATGACCTTGTCCGCGATCGTCCTACTTTTGCCGCAGCGCGCGGCCCTCCAAATCTGGACCTCCTGGGATTGTGTCGACCCGGGGGGCGGGCCGATAATCGGGGCTCACCGGCTCTCGCAAAGAAAATTAATCCAGGAGACCCTCATGAGAATTCCGAGAATGCTGCTGGCTCTGATTGCCTTTTGCTTCTCCTCGGCCGCGTTGGCCGATAGTCCGATGGACGGCACCTGGGCGCTCAATCCGAATAAGAGCAACTTGGCCGGCAACATCTTGACCTTCGAAGATGTCGGCGGTGGAATGATGAAGTTCGTCGATTCCTCGCAGACCTACACCTTCAAACCGGATGGCAGCGCGTTCACGACGCCCATGGGGGTCGAACGCACGTTTCAGAAGGGGGCCGACGGCGGCTACACCAGCACCAACAAGAGAAACGGGACGCTGCTGAGCACCAGTACGTGGAAGCTCTCCTCCGACGCGAACACGCTGACGATCGAATCCAAGGGCACCAAGCCGAATGGCGATACCTTCGACGATGTGACCACCTTCGCCCGCACCTCCCCCGGCATGGGCTTGATCGGCGGATGGAAGAGCACCAAGGTCAAACTGAGCTCGCCGAACTCCCTCACGATTCAGACCGATGCGGCGAACGGCGTGGTCCTGACGATTTCGGCGATCAAAGCCACCTGCCAGGCCAAATGGGACGGCAAGGATTACCCGGCGAACGGACCGACGGTGGCGAATGGACTTACGCTCGCCCTAACCAAAACCGCACCCAACGGTTTCAAATTGGTGCAGAAGGTGAAGACCAAGGTGCTCGTCATCATCCGTTACCAGGTCGCGGCGGACGGAAAGACCATGACGGCCAAAGGGACCAATGGTGAGGGAGCCGAGCCCTTTAGCGAGGTCTACGACAAGCAAGGCTAACCTCCCGGGGAGCCTTGACGTATAAGCGCGCAGACTGGCGTCAACGCTCGAATTTGGTCGACAGGATGATCGACGACGTGGTGCGTTCCACGCCATCGAGTGCGCCGATGCGATCGATCACTTGGTCCATTTCGGCAACCGAGGCGGTGGCCGCGACGGCGATCAAGTCCACATCGCCGCTCACCGAATGCAGGACGCGCACCTGGGAAATGGCGGCGAGTGCAGCCGTGACCGCACGCGCCTCCTTGGGACCCACTTTGATCATCACGTGGGCGCGCACGGCACCCAAGC